>NZ_JAAAYH010000669.1:0-3274 GCF_018035285.1 Streptomyces sp. MK37H
CGTGCCGGGGCTCCGCCCCGGATCCGTGCCGGGGCTCCGCCCCAGACCTCGGGGTCCAGGGGCGGAGCCCCTGGGAACGGGAAGGGGCAGGGAGGGGAAAGACCCGCCGGACCTCGCTGACCAAGCCGGGCGGGACCGGGCTGAGCCGGAGCGGCGCCGGACCGGACCAGAGGCGAACCGGGCCCGGGCCGGACGAGGCCGGGGTCAGCCCAAGGCGATCTCCGGCGGAGCCGTCGGCGCGCCCGGGAGCCTGAGCCAGGCGACCGTGCCGCCGCCCGGGGCCGGTTCCAGCCCCACCTGGCCGCCCGACTGCTGGACCGTACGGGCCACGATCGACAGGCCGAGGCCCGAGCCGGGCATGCTGCGGGCGGACGGGGAGCGCCAGAAGCGCTCGAAGACATGCGGCAGTTCCTCGGCGGGGATGCCGGGGCCATGGTCCCGCACCCGTACCTCTCCGCTTCTGAGGACGACGTCGATCACACCACCCGAAGGGCTGAACTTCACGGCGTTGTCCAGCAGATTGACCAGCGCCCGCTCCAGGGCGATCGCCTCACCGCGGACGTACCAGGGCTCGATCGAGGCGTTGATCGTGAGATGGGCGCCGCGCAGCCGGGCCCGCTCCAGGGCCGTCCGCGCCACCTCGTGCAGGGCGACCACCTGTGGGGGCCCGCTGCCGGGCACGGCGTCGGGGCGGGACAGCTCCTGAAGATCGCCGATCAGCGCCGCCAGCTCGGTCATCTGCGCCTTGACGCTCCCCATGAGCGCCTTACGGTCGGCGGGCGGCAGCGCGCGCCCGGTCTCCTCGCTGCGCGCGAGCAGCTCGATATTGGTCCGCAGCGAGGTGAGCGGGGTGCGCAGCTCATGCCCGGCGTCCGCGATCAGCTGCTGCTGACGGTCGCGGGAGGAGGCGAGGGCCGCCGTCATGGAGTTGAACGACCGGGACAGCCGGGCGATCTCGTCATCGCCCTCCGTCGGGATGCGCACGGCCAGGTCCTCCGTACGGGCCACATGCTCGACCGCCTCGGTCAGCCGGTCCACGGGCTTGAGCCCGGTCCTGGCGATCCACAGGCCCGCCGCTCCCGCGCCCACGACGCCGACCCCGGCGACGAGGGCGAGGACCAGCGCGAGCGTGCCCAGCGGATGCTCGACCTCGCTCAGCGGGCGGGCCATGGAGACGGCGATCCCGCGCGGCAGCGGGCTGCCGGGGCCGGCGGCCGGCCGGTAGGTGAACACCCGCATGTCCTCGCCGCCCGCGCCCGTCGCGTCATGCAGCGCGCTAGGCCGCTCCCCGACGGCCACGGCCACATCGGCGGTGGTCACCGGCAGCTTGGTCGCCCCGGGCTGGGTGCAGCGGCTCCCGTCGGCCAGCACGATCTGCACGGAGTACGAGCCGAGGGCGTGCGGGGTGCGGTCGTCGGCGCCCTCGGGGCTCTGGCACGCCTCCAGGATGCTCAGCACATTGCGCTCGTCCACCGTGACGTTGCGCAGGGACGAGTCGAGTTGGGCGCTGAGCTGCTCCCGGACGATCAGCCAGGACGCGAACGCGGACACCGCCACCGCGACCGCGACCGCCACGGCGGTCAGCAGGGCCAGCCGCGAGCGCAGCGGCAGTCTGCGGAACCTCACGAGGGCTCGCCCTCCGCGGGCCGCAGGACGTACCCCACCCCGCGCACGGTGTGCACGAGCCGCGGCTCACCGCCCGCCTCCGTCTTACGGCGCAGATACATCACGTACACGTCCAGCGAGTTGGACGACGGCTCGAAGTCGAAGCCCCACACCGCCTTAAGGATCTGCTCACGGGTGAGCACCTGGCGCGGATGGGCCAGGAACATCTCCAGCAGGGTGAACTCGGTCCGGGTCAGCTCCACGCGGCGCGCGCCCCGGACGACCTCGCGGGTCGTCAGGTCCATCCGCAGATCGCCGAAGGCCAGTACGTCCCCCTCGGGCAGCGCCGCGCCCTGCCGGCCCGCGTAGGAGCTGCGGCGCAGCAGGGCACGGATGCGGGCCAGCAGTTCGTCCAGTTCGAAGGGTTTGACGAGGTAGTCGTCGGCGCCCGCGTCGAGTCCGGTGACCCGGTCGCCGACCGTGTCCCGCGCGGTGAGCATGAGGATCGGCAGCGTCACCCCGGTGGCGCGCAGCCGCCGCGCGGCGGTCAGCCCGTCCATCCGGGGCATCAGCACATCGAGCACGATCAGCTCGGGGTCGTAGGAGCCGACCTTGCCCAGCGCGTCCAGTCCGTCCACGGCGGTCTCGGTCGCGTAGCCCTCGAAGACGAGGCTGCGCTGCAGGGCTTCCCGGACGGCCGGCTCGTCGTCGACGATCAGGATGCGGGCCGGCTGATCGCCGTGGTCGGCGGAGCTCATGGGTCGGTTTCCTCAAAGCGGGTGACGGTGGGGCGGGGAGGTGGCCGCGGAGGGCTGTGCGGCGCTGCTGCCAGCCTCGCACGTCCATCAGGTGTTGCTGTCACTTCCGCCCGCGCGCAGGGAGGCGAGATCGGACTTGACGGTGTTGACCGGGATCGAGAAGCCGAGGCCGACGCTGCCCGCGCTGCCGGAGCTCTGGCCCGAGGCCGCGGAGTACATCGCGGAGTTGATGCCGATGACCTGACCGCTCATGTTGATCAGCGCGCCCCCGGAGTTGCCGGGGTTGAGCGAGGCGTCGGTCTGGATGGCCTTGTAGGTGGTGGTCGAGGAGCCGACGTCGCCGTTGTACCGGCCGCCGCCGAACTCGAACGGCCACTGCCCGCCGCCGCCCGGCCCCTGACCGTCCTGGCCCTGGCCCTGGTCCGTGGAGACGGTCACGTCACGGTCGAGCGCGGAGACGATGCCACTGGTGACGGTGCCGGTAAGGCCCTCCGGCGAGCCGATGGCCACCACCTGGTCGCCCACCGTGACCTTGCTGGAGTCGCCGAGGGACGCGGCCTTCAGCCCGCTCGCGCCCTCCACCTTGATCAGGGCGAGGTCCTTCTTGCTGTCGGTGCCGACGACCGTCGCGGTCTTCTTGCTGCCGTCGCTGAAGGTGACCTTGATCGCGTCGGCGCCGGAGACCACGTGGTTGTTGGTGATGATCTCGCCGCCGCTGGTGATGACCACGCCGGAGCCGGTGGACTGACCGCTGGTGCCGCTGGCGCTGACCTCCACGATGCTGGGACTGACGGCCGCCGCGACGGCCGAAACCCCGCTGTGGCTGGTGGAATTGGCGTTGACCACGGGAGTGGAGATCGTGGTGTCGGACTTCTGGGTGGCGTTGGTGACCAGCGCGGCCGCCCCGCCGC
>NZ_JAAAYH010000067.1:0-29334 GCF_018035285.1 Streptomyces sp. MK37H
GGCCGCCATGGGCGCCGGCAGCCCCTCCGGACGGCTCGGCGGAGCCGCCTGGCTCTACGACGAGCCCGCCGAGCCCGCGGAGCGCCAGCGCCATCTCGTGGGCCTGTACTGCCAGTACGCCGCCGCCCACATCGCCCGGCTGATCGAGCTCTCCCGCGCCCGCGCCGCCGTCGTGACCGTCCAGGAGGAGCTGCTGCCCACCCGGCTGCCCCGCGTCCCCGGGGTGCGCCTGGCCGTCCGCCACCACCCCGGCCCGCGCGGCGGCGGGGACTGGTACGACGCGCTGCCGCTGCCGGACGGGGCGCTCGGGCTCTCGGTGGGCGGGGTCTCCGGCTCCGGGCCGAGCGCCGTGGTCGCGATGGGGCGGCTGCGGGCCTCGCTGCGGGCGTACGCGGTGATGGAGGGCGAGGACCCGGTCGCCGTGCTGTCCGACCTGGAGTTGCTGCTGCGGCTCACCGAGCCCGCCCGCTCCGCGACCGCCCTCTTCGCCTACTGCGAGCCCGGGACGCGCAAAGTGGTGCTGGCCGGGGCCGGGCACTGCCCGCCGCTGCTCACCGGGGAGCGGCGCACCGAGTTCGTGGAGACCACCCTGTCCGCGCCGCTGGGGATGCTCTCGTGCTGGGAGGCGCCCAGCGTGGAGGTCGCACCGTCCTCCGGAGAGACCCTGCTCTTCTACAGCGACGGGCTGCTCCACCGCACCGGGGAGCCGATGGACCGGGCCTTCGCCCGGCTGCACACGGCCGCGGCGAGCGCTCCCAAGGGCGTCCGCGGCGACCCGGACGCCTTCGCCGACCATGTGCTCCGTACGGTGCTCCCCGACGGTCCGGCGGCCTCCGTGGGGCGGCCCTCGGAGGACGGCACCGAGGACCTCGTCCTGCTCGTGGCGCACTTCGACTGACGCATGGCCCACGTCGAGTGACGCGTGGCCCACGTCGGCTGCCGCGTGGCCCAGTCGAGTGACGCGTGGCCCCCTTACGGGCGCGGCTCGAGCGGGACCACGGCCCCCGCTGGAGCCGTGGTCACCCGGCGCCTCGGGCCCTCCCGGCCGTCTGGCCCCGCACATACGATGGGAGGGGTCCAGTTCGAGGAGGAAGACGTGACCGAGGAGCCCACTTCCGAAGCCCCGGAGACCCCGGAAGGCGAGGAGCCCATCAAGCAGCGGAAGAACGGCCTGTACCCAGGCGTTTCCGACGAGCTCGCCGCGAGCATGCAGTCCGGCTGGGCGGACACCGAGCAGCACGACCTGGAGCCCCTCGCACAGGCTCCGCACACCGCCCGCCGCCGCGCCGCGCTCTCCGCGCGCTTCCCCGGCGATCGCCTGGTCATTCCCGCGGGCAATCTCCGCACGCGCTCCAACGACACGGACTACAGCTTCCGCGCCTCGACCGAGTACGCGTACCTCACCGGCGACCAGACCGAGGACGGTGTCCTGGTGCTGGAGCCCGAGGCGGGCGGCGGCCACACCGCGACGCTGTATCTGCTGCCGCGCTCCGACCGGGAGAACGGCGAGTTCTGGCTGGACGGCCAGGGCGAGCTGTGGGTCGGCCGCCGGCTCAGTCTTACGGAGGCCGAGAAGCGGCTGGGCCTGCCCGCCAGGGACGTCCGCAAGCTGGCCGACGAGCTGCGGGACGCCACCGGCCCGGTCCGTATCGTGCGCGGTCACGACGCCGGGCTGGAGGCCGCCCTGACCGACAAGGTCACCGGTGAGCGCGACGAGGAGCTGCGGGTCTTCCTCAGCGAGCAGCGCCTGGTCAAGGACGGGTTCGAGATCGGGCAGCTGCAGGCGGCCGTCGACTCGACGGCCCGCGGCTTCGAGGACGTCGTCAAGGTTCTGGACAAGGCGCGGGCGACATCGGAGCGCTATATCGAAGGAACGTTCTTCCTTCGGGCCCGGGTCGAGGGCAACGACGTCGGCTACGGCACCATCGCCGCCGCGGGCCCGCACGCCACCACCCTGCACTGGGTGCGCAACGACGGCCCGGTCCGCTCCGGCGATCTGCTCCTGCTGGACGCGGGCGTGGAGACCACCACCCTCTACACCGCCGATGTGACCCGCACCCTGCCGGTGAACGGCACCTACAGCCCGCTGCAGCGCAAGGTCTACGAGGCGGTCTACGAGGCCCAGGAGGCCGGCATCGCCGCGGTCCGGCCGGGTGCGAAATACCGCGACTTCCACGATGCCGCCCAGCACGTCCTCGCCACCAAGCTCGTCGAGTGGGGCCTGGTCGAGGGCCCGGTGGAGCGGGTGCTCGAGCTGGGGCTGCAGCGCCGCTGGACGCTGCACGGCACCGGCCACATGCTCGGCATGGACGTCCACGACTGCGCCGTGGCCCGCACCGAGACCTATGTGGACGGCACCCTGGAGCCCGGTATGTGCCTGACGGTTGAGCCGGGGCTGTACTTCCAGCCCGACGACCTGACCGTGCCGGAGGAGTACCGGGGCATCGGCGTCCGGATCGAGGACGACATCCTGGTGACGGAGGACGGCAACCGCGTGCTGTCGGCCGCGCTGCCGCGGACCGCCGATGACGTCGAGGCGTGGATGGCCCGCCTCACCGGCTGAGGGCGGCCACATAGCGGCGGCTCATCGCCTGATCGTGTGGGCCCCGTGGGGAGCGGCGGCACCGCTCCCCACGGGGCTCAGTTCTGCCCCGGCACCTTGCGGGTGGTCACGGCGATCCGGTTCCAGGAGTTGATCGTGAAGATGAGGGCGATGAGCTGAGCCAGCTCCCGCTCCTCGAAGTGCCGGGCGGCCCGCTCGTAGACCTCGTCCGGGACGCCGCCGGGCAGCAGCGTGACCGCCTCGGTGAGCGCCAGGGCGGCCTGCTCCTTCTCGGTGTAGAACCCGGCCTCACCGGCCTCCTCCCAGACCCCCGCCAGGGCGATGCGCTCCTTGCTCTCGCCCGCCTCATGGGCGTCGGTGGTGTGCATATGGAGGCAGTAGGCGCAGTGGTTGAGCTGGGAGGAGCGGATCTGCACCAGTTCAGCCAGGGACGGGTCCAGGCCCTCGCGGGCGGCCGCGTCCAGGCTGATCAGCGCCTTGAACGCCTTGGGGGCGGACTTCGCGAAGTTGACCCGCCCGGTCGTCTGCCGCGCCGTCGTCGCGGTCTGTGCCGTCGTCTGTGTCGTCGCGGCCGTCTGTGTCGTCGCGGCCGTCTGTGTCGTCGCCGTCTGTGCCGGTGTCGAAGTCGTCATGGAAATGAAATTAGGCCGCTAAGCGACCCTCTGTAGGGTGCATTTCCATGGCGGATTCATGGGTCAATTCGGCGGAGATCCTCGGCAGTGACCTCCATCTGGAGCTGACCCGCGCGGGCAGCCGCAGGACCGCCCTGATGGCCGCGCTGCGGGAGGCCATCCGCGACGGGCGGCTCGCCCCGGACACCCGGCTGCCTCCTTACCGTTCCCTCGCCGCCGACCTGGGCATCGCCCGGAACACGGTCGCCGACGCCTACGCCGAGCTGGTCGCCGAGGGCTGGCTCACCGCCCGCCAGGGCTCCGGGACCCGGGTGGCGCCCCGCCCCGCATCGCTCCCGCCCCGGCGGCGCGCGCCCGGCCGGGAGCGCGGCGGACGGCCGTCCGGGACGACCGGCGGCCGCCGCGGGCCCCGGCCCGCCCCGCGCCCGGTGCACAACCTGCTCCAGGGCCAGCCGGACGCGGCCTCCTTCCCCCGCACCGCCTGGCTCGCCTCGGCCCGCCGCGCCCTGACCGCCGCGCCCCACGAGGCGTTCGGCCCCGGTGATCCGCGCGGCCGCCCGGAGCTGCGCCGCGCCCTGGCCGACTACCTGGCCCGCGTCCGCGGCGTACGCACCGACCCCGAGCGGATCGTCGTATGCGCGGGCTTCGCGCACGCGGTGCGGCTGCTGAGCGACACCCGGCTGCTGCGGCCCCGGATGGCCGTCGAGTCCTACGGCCTGGAATTCCACCGCTCGCTCCTGAGATCCGCCGGGCTCCGTACGGTCCCGCTCCCCCTGGACGCCGATGGCGCCCTTACGGAGGGACTGGCCGACCTCGACGGCGTACGGGCGGCCCTGCTCACCCCCGCCCACCAGTTCCCCACCGGCGGTCCGCTGCACCCCGAGCGGCGGGCCGCGGCCGTCGCCTGGGCGCGGGAGAGCGGCGGTCTGGTGCTGGAGGACGACTACGACGGGGAGTTCCGCTACGACCGCCGTCCCGTGGGCGCCGTCCAGGGCCTCGACCCCGACCAGGTGCTCTACCTCGGCTCGGCCAGCAAGAGCCTCTCCCCAGCCCTGCGGCTGGGCTGGATGGTGCTGCCGGACCATCTGGTCGACGGCCTGCTGGCCACCAAGGGGGAGCGCGAGGGATGGACCGGCGTCCTCGACCAGCTGACCCTCGCGGACTTCATCGAATCGGGCGGGTACGACCGCCATGTGCGCCGTATGCGCCAGCAGTACCGCCGTCGGCGGGATCAGCTCGTCGCCTCCCTCGCCGAACGCGCGCCCCATATCCGCGTCTCGGGGATCGCGGCCGGTCTGCACGCGGTGCTGGAGCTGCCGCCCGGCACCGAGCGGTCCGCCCTGCGCGCCGCAGCCTGGCAGGGGCTGGCACTCGACGGCCTCGGCGGCTACCGCCATCCGGACGCCACCACACCGCATCGCGACGGGCTCGTGGTGGGCTACGCGACCCCGCCCGAGCACTCCTTCGCGGGGGCGCTGGACGCGCTGTGCCGCGCCCTGCCGCCCGAACAGACGGCCACCTGAGGTTTGAGGCGGCCACCTGACGTTGGAACGGCTCCCTGACGTTGGAGCGGCTCCCTGACGTTGAGGCGGTTATGACGCCCTCAGCAGCGCTCCTTCACGCCACTTGAGAATCTTGTCGAAGCTCACCACCACCCCGCCGCGGCCCGGACGGTCGCGGTAGCGGACATGGTCGGTGAGGGCCTCGATGAGAAAGAGCCCCCGTCCGTGCTCCGCCTGTGGCGGGGCCGGACTGCGCGGCTGCTGTGGCCTCGGCGCGCCCGCCGGACGCCGCTCGTTCCGGGTGCGGGCCTCACGGCGGACGGTGCCGCGTCCGGCGAAGCCGGGGCCGGAGTCGGTGACCTCGATACGGCAGGTGTCGCCGTCGATATAGGCCGTGACTCGATAATCCCCGCCCGTGCCGTCGCGACCCCCGTGCTCCACCGCGTTCGCACACGCCTCGGAGAGGGCGACCGACAGATCGTAGGAGATCTCCGGATCCACTCCGGCCGTCTCCATGGTGCCGAGGAGCAGTCGTCGTGCGAGCGGAACGCTCGCCGCCTCGCGGGGCAAATGGAGTGACCACCAGATGCTCATGCTCCAGCCTCCCGGCCGCGGCTCGACATACCGTTACGTATTGCCTGGGTCCATGGTCCGTAAGCGTGTTATTGACGTGACTCCGCTCATTCAGCGGACGCGCTCGATGCGCGAACCGGTGTATGGCCTGTCCCGGTGTGCGCCGGTACGCCCCACCCGCCGTAGGGAACGCGTCCACCCAGTGGGATGATGGCGCGGCCATGGCTTCCCCTGTCGCCCGTGCCGGCGCCGATCTGCGAATGCTGCGGGCCGCGGTGTTCACCGCGGTCTGCGTCGTGCTGTCCGCGGCGGGGCATGTGCTGGGCTCCTGCGCCACCGTGCCGCTGTGGACGCTGGGCGTGGGCTGCGCGGCGATGTTCACGGTGGCGCTGTCCCTGGCCGGGCGGGAGCGGTCGCTGCCCGGGATCACGGCCGTGCTGGCCGTCGGGCAGCTGGCGCTGCACGCGCTCTTCGCGCTCGGGCAGGACCGGGCCGCGGCGGCCGAGGAGGCCGCCCATCGGGCCGACGCCGCGCAGGGCCATGTGATCGGCCTGGCCGCCAGGCTGCTGTGCGCGTCGGGCCCCGGACGGCTCGACGCCGCGACGGCACATCGGATCGTCACCCACGCGGGCATCGACCCCTCCGCCGCGCACGGCGGCCCGCACACCATGCCGGCGTCCACCGCCCCCGCGGGGCAGGCGGCCGGGATGGAGAGCCTGCTGCCCTCGCTGCCCATGGCCCTGGGCCATCTGCTCGCCGCGCTGGCCATCGGCTGGCTGCTGCGCCGCGGCGAGATGGCCGTATGGCGGGCGGTGCGGCTGTCCGTGGACGGGGCCCGAGGGGTCGCGGAGGCCGCGCTCGTACGGGCGCTGCGCGCCGCCCTGAGGCTCGTACGGGTGCTCCTGGCCCCTTCGCAGACGCCTTGCGGCGGGCCGAGGCGTCCGCGCACGGCCGAGCGGGACGAGGGCGGGACGACGGCCCTCGTCCTCCAGCACAGCGTGATCAGGCGGGGACCGCCGGTTTGCGACCTCGCGGCCTGACCGACGCGACGCTCCTCCAGCGGGACCGGAGGGCGGCCGCGACGTCACCGCACGCGCGCCCACCCATCTGATCATTCCTGTTCCTGGAGTGTTGACATGAACGCCATGCGCCTCCGCCGTCTGCCGGTCCTCGGATGCCTCACCGCGGGCGGCCTGGTGCCGCTCACCGCGGGCCCGGCCTTCGCGCACGTGAGCGTGCAGCCCGGTCAGGCCGAGAAGGGCGGCTACAGCACCATCAACTTCAAGGTGCCCAACGAGCGCGACGACTCCTCCACCGTCAAGCTCGAGGTGACCCTCCCCGCCGATCACCCGCTCGCCGCGGTGATGCCCCAGCCGGTGCCCGGCTGGGACGTCAAGGTCACCAAGTCCAAGCTCCCCAAGCCCATGGAGATGCACGGCGAGAAGATCAACGAGGCGGTCACCAAGGTCACCTGGACCGGCGGCAAGATCGAGCCGGGGATGTTCCAGCAGTTCCCGCTCTCGGTCGGCCAGCTGCCCGACGACGCCGACCAGCTCACCTTCAAGGCCCTCCAGACGTACGACGACAAGGAGGTCGTGCGCTGGATCGAGGAGCCCAAGGAGGGTGCCGCCGAGCCCGAGAGCCCGGCTCCGGTGCTCAAGCTGGTCGCCCCGGCCGAGGGCTCGGACGGCGATGGCGCCGCCGCGGCGTCCGGCCAGGGCAAGGACTCCGAGAAGCCCGGAACGGAGAATTCCGCCTCCAAGGACACCTCGGACGACGAGGACGGCAGCGACACCACCGCCCGGGTGCTGGGCATCGCGGGCATCGTCATCGGCGCCGCCGGTGTCGTCTTCGGCGTGGTCGCCAGCCGCCGCCGCTCCGCCTGACCGCCGACCACCCGACCGCATACGCGTAACCGCCGGTGACCACGGGTCCTGAACCGACCGCGTGATCCCGGCGGGGCGGCGGGCCCTCGCGCCCGCCGCCCCCGCGCGCCACCGATCCACCCCCTCTTTGGAGAAGAGCTCCATGCGCACCAAAATCCTGGCCACCGCGCTCGTCGCCACCGCCGCGCTCACCCTCAGCGCCTGCGGCGGCTCAGACGACGGGGGCAAGGGCGACAACGCCGCCGCCCAGGTCAAGGGCGGCCAGAAGTCGGGGCAGGCCATCGTCCTCGACCAGGCGAAGGCCAAGCCCGACCTCGTCCTCACCGGCACCGACGGTAAGAAGTACGACCTGCTGAAGGAGACCAAGGGCCGGCCCACCCTGCTCTTCTTCGGCTACACCCACTGCCCGGACGTCTGCCCGCTGACCATGAGCAACCTCGGCATCGCCGTGAAGAAGCTCCCCAAGGCCGAGCGGGAGAAGCTGCGGGTCGTCTTCGTCAGCACCGACCCCGCCCGGGACACCCCCAAGCGGATCCGCTCCTGGCTGGACGCCCAGGGCGGCACCGACTTCGTCGGCCTGACCGGGGACTTCAACACCATCGAGGCCGCCGCGCGGCCGCTGGGCATCTACATCGAGAAGCCGAAGAAGGAGAAGGACGGCAGCATCACCGTCAGCCACGGCGCCGAGGTGATCGGCTTCTCGCCCAAGGACGACAAGGGCCACTGGATCTACACGACGGAGGCCACGGCGGACCGTTACGCCAAGGATCTGCCGAAGATCATCGAGGGGCGGAACCCGTGATGGCGGCAGGTCCCGGCATCCGTAAGGCGGCCGCCGTGGTCCTCACCGCCGGCCTGTCCGCCACTCTCGCCGCCTGCGGGAGCGAGGACAACGGCGGCGGGGACCACGCGGGCCACAAGGGCGCCCCGAAGCTGTCCGTCAGCGGTGCCTATGTTTCCCAGCCGCCCATGGACGACATGGCGGCGGGCTACCTGGCCGTACGGAACGCCGGTGGCGGCGCCGACGAGCTGACGTCCGTCACCACCCCGCTCGCCTCCGAGGTCACCCTGCACACCACCAAGGGCACCCGGATGAGGCAGGTGAGCTCGCTCGATGTCCCGGCCGACGGCCGGCTCGAGCTGACCAGCGGCGGAGATCATCTGATGCTGACAAATCTCACCCACCGGCCGAAGGTCGGTGAGAGGGTCAGCTTCACCCTTCACTTCGCCACCTCCGACCCCATCGAGATCAAAGTCCCGGTCGAGCCGACGACGTACCGCCCCAAGGACTGACGCCCGATGCCCTCGCTGACCTCCCTGGCCCCCGCCGGGCCCACCTCGACTCCCACCCGGACCACCGCGACCGCCCGGCGGCTGATGGCGATCTGCGGCACCCTGCTCGCCGCGCTGCTGTGCGCGCTGAGCGTGGGCGCGAGCTCCGCGTCCGCGCATGCCGCGCTCACCTCGACCGACCCCGCCGACGGCTCGGTGGTGAAGACCGCCCCCAGGGAGGTCACGCTGAACTTCTCGGAGGGCGTGCTGCTCTCCGGCGACTCGGTGCGCGTGCTCGACCCCAAGGGCAAGCGCGTGGACACCGGGAAGACCGCCCATGCCGGCGGCAAGTCGTCGACCGCCGCCGCCGGGCTGCACTCCGGACTGCCGGACGGCACCTACACGGTGGCGTGGAAGGCGGTCTCCGAGGACAGCCACCCGGTGAGCGGCGCGTTCACCTTCTCCATCGGCGCCCCGTCCAAGACCAAGGCGAAGGTGCCCACGGGCGAGGCGTCCGACTCCACCGTCAGCACGCTCTACGGGATCGGCCGGTACGCCGCCTACGGCGGTTTCGCGGCGCTCGTGGGCGGCTGTGTGTTCGCCGGGCTCTGCCGGTCCTCGCGCCCGGTGCGGAAGATCGCCGTGGGCGGCTGGGTGACGGTCTTCACGGCCAGCCTCCTGCTGTTGCTGCTGCGCGGGCCGTACACCGACGGCGAGGGGATCGGCGGGGTCCTCGACCTCGGCAGGCTGGGCGATGTGCTGTCCACCAAGCCGGGCGCGGCGCTGCTGTCCCGGCTGCTGCTGCTCGGCGCGGCCGCCGTCTTCCTGGCCGTCCTCTTCGGCTCGTACACCCGGCGCACCGGGGAGGGGGAGGCGGACGCGCGGCGCCGCCAGGACCTCGCCTTCGGGCTCGGCTTCGGCGGCACGGTGATGGCGGTGGGCCTCGCCGCGACCTGGGCGATGGCCGAGCACGCCTCGGTCGGCCCGCAGCGGCAGCTGGCCATGCCGGTGGACGTGCTCCATCTGATCGCGGTCGGGGTCTGGCTGGGCGGTCTGGCCTCGCTCGCGGTGACGCTCCGGGCGGGCGAGCCGATCGAGCGGTCGGCCGTGCGCCGCTTCTCGCGGCTGGCCTTCGGCTCGGTCGTCGCCCTGGTGGTCACCGGGCTGTACCAGTCGTGGCGGCAGGTGGGCTCCTGGGGCGCGCTGACCGACACCGAGTACGGGCGATGGCTGCTGGTCAAGGTGGGTCTGGTGGTGGTGCTCGTGGGCATCGCCGCCCTCTCGCGCCGCTGGACCGGGCGCCTTACGGATGCCACGGAGGCAGCCGGGGCCGATGCGGAGACGGACGCCCCGGCCGAGGCGGACGCGGAGGCCGAGGCGAAGAGCGGTGCCGAGGCCGATGTCGCGGCCACGGCCGACGAGACCAAGGCCGGGGCCAAGGCGGCGGTGAAGGCCGCGCGGCCGGTCCGCACCGGTGCGGCCGACGCGGCCGTCGACACCCCTGCCGACGCCCTCACCGACGCCGGAACCGAGTCCGGTGACGGGCCCGGCGAAGACTCCGGCACCGGCGCCGCCGACGACGATCCCGTACGCACCGCCCAGCTCGCCCGTCAGCGGGCCGCCAAGGACAAGACCGCCACGCTGCGGGAGCGCGACGCCGACCGCGAGCGCAGCGGGCTGCGCCGGTCGGTGCTCGCCGAGACCATCGTGGCCGTCGTGCTGCTCGCGGTGGCCACCGTGCTCAGCGGCACCCAGCCCGGCCGGGCCGAAACCGAACAGGCCGGCGCCCCGGCCACGGCCCCCGGCGACCAGCTGAACGTCGACCCGGTGAGCGTGCTGATCCCCTACAACACGGGTCCCAAGAGCGGCCGCGGCAAGGCCGTGGTGATGATCGAACCCGCCCTGCCGGGTGACAACGCGCTGCACGTCTTCACCACCGACCTGGCCGACCGTCCCGTGGACGTGCCCGAGGTCAAGCTGTCGCTGACGCTCAAGGGCAAGGGGATCGGGCCGCTGCGCATCCCGCTCGAGCGCCTCTCGACCGGGCACTGGAGCGCCAAGACCGTCCAGCTCCCGATGGCCGGCACCTGGCAGCTCTCCCTGACCGTACGAACCTCCGACATCGACCAGGTGACGGAGACCAGGAACGTGAAAGTCGCTCAATGACCACAGAGCAAGCACCCTCGTCCGGTATCTCCCGACGGCGCCTGCTGGGCTCGGCGGGCGCCGCCGGAGCGGCCGGACTGGTCGCCGGCGGAGCCGCCGGAGCCTACGCGTCCGAGGCGACGCGGGAGGCACCCGCACCCCTCAGCTCGCTGGGCGCGACCGCCGTGCCCTTCCACGGCAGGCGCCAGGCGGGCATCACCACCCCCCTCCAGGCCCACGGCCATCTCCTCGCCTTCGACCTGGCGCCCGGTGCGAACCGTAAGGCGGCCGCCGCACTGCTGCGCCGCTGGTCGCGGACGGCCAAGGAGCTGATGGCGGGCGAGGCCCCACCGGACGACACCGGGATCGCGCTGGACGCCGGTCCCTCGTCCCTTACGGTCACCTTCGGCTTCGGCCGGACCTTCTTCGGCAAGGCGGGGGTCGAGGACCAGCTGCCGGAGGCACTCGCCCCGCTCCCGGACTTCGTCTCGGACGCGCTCGACCCCAAGCGCAGCAACGGCGATCTGTGGATCCAGATCGCCGCCAATGACGCGCTGGTCGCCTTCCACGCGCTGCGCGCCCTGCAGCGCGAGGCCGCGGAGACGGCCCGGCTGCGCTGGCAGATGAACGGCTTCAACCGGTCCCCGGGCGCCACCGGCCACCCCATGACGACCCGCAATCTCATGGGCCAGATCGACGGCACCAACAACCCCAAGCCCACCGACGACGACTTCGAGCGGCGGATCTTCGTACCGGAGGGGGGCGAGCCCGCGTGGATGGCGGGCGGTTCCTACGCGGTCGTCCGGCGCGTCCGGATGCTGCTGGACTCCTGGGACCACCTCTCCCTGGAGCGGCAGGAGAAGGTGGTCGGCCGCCGCAAGTCCGACGGCGCCCCGCTGTCCGGCGGCACCGAGACCACCCCGGTTCGGCTCGACAAGGTCGACGAGAACGGTGCGCTGGCCATCGCGGGCGCCGCCCACGTACGGGTCGCGGCGCCCGCGTCCAACCAGGGCGCCGCGATGCTGCGCAGGCCCTTCTCGTACCACGACGGCTTCCGCGACGACGGGGCGCCGGACGCCGGGCTGCTTTTCATCGCCTGGCAGGCGGATCCGATGAAGGGGTTCGTGCCGGTGCAGCGGAAGCTGGACCTGGGCGACGATCTGTCGCGGTTCCTGCGGCACGAGGCCAGCGCGCTGTTCGCGGTGCCTCCGGGCTGCGCCCCGGGGGAGTACGTGGGTCAGGCACTCTTGGAGGCATAGGAAAGGGGACGAGCCGCCCCGAGGCATCGCGTCCAAGGGGCGTCCATACGGGTGTCCACCATGCGGGTCGGCGGCCCGGGCCGACGCGGGTATCGTGGCGGTCTCGTCTGATCACAGGGAGCGACCGTGATGTCGGCCAGCCGCTATGCCTACCTCGGCCCCGAGGGCACCTTCACCGAGGCCGCGCTGCGGTCCATGCCGGAGGCCGCCACCCGGGAGCTGGTGCCGATGGTCTCCGTGCCGGTGGCGCTCGACGCGGTGCGCTCCGGAGCCGCGGCCGCCGCCCTGGTGCCCATCGAGAACTCGGTCGAGGGCGGCGTCACCGCGACCCTCGACGAACTCGCCACCGGCGAACCGCTGATGATCTACCGCGAGGTGCTGCTGTCGATCAGCTTCGCGCTGCTGGTCCGGCCGGGCACCGCGCTCACGGACATCAAGACCGTGACCGGGCACCCGGTGGCCCAGCCCCAGGTGCGCAACTGGCTGGCGGCGAACCTCCCGGACGCCGTGTGGGAGTCGGCCGCCTCGAACGCGGACGGTGCGCGGCTGGTGCAGGAGGGGCGGTACGACGCGGCGTTCGCGGGCGAGTTCGCGGCGTCCAAGTACGGTCTGGAGCCGCTGGTCACCGACATCCACGACGCGCAGAACGCGATGACCCGCTTCGTGCTGGCCGGCCGCCCCGCCCGGCCCGCCGCCCGGACGGGCGCGGACAAGACCTCCGTGGTGATCTGGCTCGGTGACGACCACCCGGGCGCACTGCTGGAGCTGCTCCAGGAGTTCTCCGCGCGCGGGGTCAACATGATGCGGATCGAGTCGCGCCCGACCGGCGAGGGCATCGGCCGCTACTGCTTCTCGGTGGACTGTGAGGGGCACATCACCGACCGGCGGGTGGGCTCGGCCCTGATGGGGCTGAAGCGGATCTGCCCGAAGGTGCGGTTCCTGGGCTCGTACCCCCGGGCGGGTGTGACGGCCGACGACATGGCGCCGCTGCGGCACGGGACGTCGGACGAGGCGTTCACGGAGGCGGCGGAGTGGCTGGCCCGCTGCCAGGACGGCCGGGCCTGAGCCGGGCCTGAGCCGGACCCGCGCCTGAGCGGCCCCGGAGCGGTCCCGGAACTACGCCGGAGCCCGTCAACAGAATCGCTGCGGAAAAGTTATCCACAGGCTGAGGCCTCGCGCTGGGGATAAGTCGACATCCCCAATCCGACACAACGGTCATATCGTGACTCTCTCCGCATTCACCGCCATTATCGGACATCGCTCACTTGTCACCCCAATTCGCTCGACCAACTCTTTGGAGTGAGGGATTCCTCTCTTATGGAGAGTGTGAACGCGGTTTGCCAGGGGAATCCATCGCCGAGCATCTGGGCGGCCTTAACGATCACTGTGGCATCCACAGATCTCACACACAGCCTGTGGATAACTTCGGGGATTCGCCCCACGCCTGTGGACAACGAACCTCCAACTCACCCTGTACACAAGGGAAGAAGGTCGACTCGGCGCCGCCTCTTTGCCCCTTTTCGGGGATTGCGGAAGCATTCCTTGACGGCGGCCGTCACAGGAATTCCCCGGTTTACCCACAGCCCCAAAAGGGGGCAAAACAGGACGCAAAGGAATATCGCGTCGAGCACCCGAGGTCACACCGGTAACCTGGGGGGGTGATTGACCTTCGCCTGCTCCGTGAGGACCCCGATCGTGTGCGCGCCTCCCAGCGCGCTCGTGGAGAGGACGTCGGCATCGTCGACGCGCTCCTGACCGCCGACGAGCGGCGCAGGTCCTCCAGTGTCCGTTTCGACGAGCTGCGCGCCGAGCAGAAGGCGCTCGGCAAGCTCATCCCCAAGGCCTCCGGTGACGAGAAGGCCGAGCTGCTGAAGAAGGCGGGCGAGCTCTCCGCCGCCGTCAAGGCGGCCGACGCCGAGCAGGACGTGGCCGCCGAGGAGACCCAGCGGCTCCTGCTCCAGCTGGGCAACCTGGTCCACCCCGAGGTCCCGGTCGGCGGCGAGGACGACTTCGCCGTCCTGGAGACCGTCGGCACCCCGCGCGACTTCGAGGCCGAGGGCTTCGCGCCCAAGGACCACCTGGAGCTCGGCGAGCTGCTCGGCGCGATCGACACCGAGCGCGGCGCCAAGGTCTCCGGCTCCCGCTTCTACTACCTGACCGGCATCGGCGCCCTGCTGGAGTTCGCACTGGTGAACGCGGCGATGGCGCAGGCCACCGCGGCGGGCTTCACCCCGGTGCTCACTCCGGCGCTGGTCAAGCCGAAGGCCATGGAGGGCACCGGCTTCCTCGGCCAGGCCGCCGAGGACGTCTACCACCTCGACAAGGACGACCTCTTCCTGGTGGGCACCTCCGAGGTGCCGCTGGCCGCGTACCACATGGACGAGATCCTGGAGGCGGACCAGCTGCCGCGGCGCTACGCCGGGTTCTCCTCCTGCTTCCGCCGTGAGGCCGGGTCGTACGGCAAGGACACCCGGGGCATCTTCCGGGTGCACCAGTTCGACAAGGTCGAGATGTTCGTCTACACGACGCCGGAGGAGGCCGAGGCCGAGCACCAGCGGCTGCTGGAGTGGGAGAAGCAGTGGCTGACCTCGCTGGAGCTGCCGTTCCGGGTGGTCGACCTGGCCTCGGGTGACCTGGGCTCGTCGGCGACGCGGAAGTTCGACTGCGAGGCGTGGATCCCGACGCAGGGCAAGTACCGCGAGCTGACCTCGACCTCGAACACCACCGAGTTCCAGTCGCGGCGGCTGTCGATCCGGATGCGCGAGGGCAAGCGGGTCCGTCCGCTGGCCACGCTCAACGGCACGCTGTGCGCGATCACCCGGACCATCGTCGCGATCCTCGAGAACCACCAGCGGGCCGACGGCTCGGTGCGGGTGCCCGAGGCGCTGCGGCCATTCCTCGGCGGACGCGAGGTCCTGGAACCGGTCGCACGGTGAGCGGCGGCGACGTCCTTCCGTACCGCCTGGTCGCGACGGATCTCGACGGGACGCTGCTGCGCCCCGACCACACCGTCTCGGCGCGGACCCGTGACGCGCTCGCCGCGGCCACCGCGGCGGGCGCAGCGCACATCGTGGTCACCGGGCGGACCGTCCCGGTGGCCCGGCACATACTCGACGACCTCGGCTACGAGGGGCTCGCGGTGTGCGGCCAGGGCGCCCAGCTCTACCACGCGGGCGAGCACCGGCTGCTGACCTCCGTCACGCTGGACCGCCAGGTGGCGCTGCTGGCGCTGGAGAAGATCGAGGCGGAGATCGGCCCGCTGTTCCTGGCCGCGGCCCGCGACGGGCTGGACGGCGAGGTGCTGTTCGGCGAGGGGTACCGGATGGACCACGAGGGAATGTCCCTGGTGCCGTTCACGGAGCCGGCCGAGCTGTGGTCGGAGCCCATCAGCAAGCTCTACATCCAGCACGCCGAGCTGGGGGACGACGCGCTCGCGGACGCCGCCCGGACGGCCGCCGGGGGCCTGGTCGGGGTGACGATGGCCGGCACCGGGCTGGTGGAGCTGCTGCCGCTGGGGCTGACGAAGGCCACGGGCCTGTCGATGGCCGCGCGCCGGCTGGGGATGACCGCGGAGGACGCGATCGCCTTCGGCGACATGCCCAACGACATCCCGATGTTCGGCTGGGCCGAGCACGCGGTCGCGATGGCGAACGCGCATCAGGACCTCAAGGCCGTCGCCGACGAGATCACCGCGTCCAACGCGGAGGACGGCATCGCCGTGGTGCTGGAGCGGCTCTTCCCGGCGGCAGCGACGAGCGGGTGAACCGGCCGGACGCCGGTGCGGCCGCCTCGGCGGACCGCCCGGCATCCGGGCTCGGCAGTGGGGATGGTCAGCCGGCAGCGGGGATGGTCAGCCGAAGACCTTGACCGCCTGGTAGTACGTCCAGGCCGTGCCGTCGCACGACGTCTTGGTGGCACCGCTGTACGCGCTGCACACCCGCTTCAGGTCCTCGTAGAAGGCGCTGTCGAGCCGCGCCTTGTTGGCCTCGAAGATGCCCATCGCCTTGTGGTTGCGGTAGCCGAAGTCATGCCGGGCGCAGGCGGTCTGGAAGGGGAAGCCGAACGGGTTGTCGGGGGAGCTGCTGCAGTAGTCGGTGGACCAGTCGAACTGGTAGGAGGCCCAGGCACCCTGGTTGTTCCGCGCGGCGAGCCAGGTGTTGTAGCTGCTGGCGCTGGTCTGGGTCCAGCTGGCGAGGACCTGCTGCTTGTCCGCGGGGACCGCCTGGGCGGGTGCGGCCAGGGCGATGGTGGCGGCCGCGGTGACCGCGGTGGCGGCGAGACTCGTGACGAAGCGACGCATTCGGGGTTCCCTCCGTTTTCACTCCTGACACCCCCTCAAAGCTCGTGGCGAAGGGAGGGGGCGGCGCGGTGTGATCCAGCGCACGCCAAGAGTTCGCCAGGTCCCTGACAACCGTCAAGATCTACATCGACGTAGAGATGAACAGAGTTCGACCACCAGAGTTTCGGAGTTTCCTCCAACTACCGCCGCGGAACGGGCCGTTCAGGAGGCACGCCAGGGCACCCGGGAGGGAGGGGTGAGCAGCGGCCCCGGGCCCTTGACCCTGCGAAGGATCGGGGAGGTCTCCATGTCCCGCACGGAGGTCAGCTCGGCGATACGGGTCGTCAGATAGGTGTAGAGGGCCGGGACATCGGCACAGACCACGGTCGCCAGCAGATTCTTCGTCCCGGTGGTCGCACATGCGAACGCCACCTCGGGGTGGTTCGCGAGCGTCTGCCCGGTGGCGGCCAGCTCCGACGGCCGTACCGACAGCCATATCGCGGTGGTGACGCCCTGGCTGAACAGCCGGTGGGAGTAGTCGACGTCGAAGTACAGGGTGCCGTCGGCGCGCAGATCGGCCAGCCGGCGGCGCACCGTCGACTGCGACCAGCCGGTGGCGGCGGCCAGTTCGGCCAGCGGCGCCCGACCGTCCCCCGCGAGGACGTCCAGCAGCTTGCGGTCCCCGGCGCTCAACGGTCCGCGCGGGCCCTTGGACCGGTCCGGGGCGGGCGTGCGCAGCCGCGCGATCTGCTCGGCCGTCAGCGTGTCGGACTTGTTGACCAGGCCCTGCTCCCCGCCGTAGTACTCATGAAGCAGGCAGTGCGCGCTCACCCCCACCACCCGTGGGGTCTGCGGGAGTTTGCGCAGCAGCAGGGCGTCGCTGTCCTGGCCGGACGCCGCCCGCGTCGAGGCGGCGACCTCGGTGCCGTCGGAGAGCACATGCACCCAGGAGGTGTCCGGCCGCCGGGCCATCGCCTCGGCCACCGGCAGGGCGGCGTCCGGCAGGCACCGCACCCGCACCATCCAGACCACGTCGCCGACCGCCGCCGGGTCGGTGAGCCCCAGCACCCGGATCGCTCCGGTCGTCCGCAGCCGGGTATAGCGGCGGGCCACGGTCTGGTCGGAGACGCCCAGCACCTCGGCGAGCCGGCTGAAGGGGGCCCGGCCGTCGAGCTGGAGGGCGTGCACCAGCGCCCGGTCCAGGTCGTCGTACGCGTCGGATTCCACCGCACCAAGCTAGCGGCTGTCGGATATCGCCGCCGGGGCTGGGCCCGGCTGGGAGAAGCGGCCGGGTCGAGGCGACCGTAAGAGCCGCGGGAACCGCCCTCGGGGCCGGCCCCGCCTCCCTTTGTCGGAATGTGCCGGATCCTGGAGTCAGTCATGCGCAGATCATGGTGGCCGCTCGCCGCCATCACCCTCGGCAACTTCATGCTGCTGATAGACGTCACGATCGTGAACACCGCGCTGCCCCAGGTGGCACGGGGGCTGGACGCGTCCTTCACCTCCCTCCAGTGGGTGATGGACATCTACGCGCTGGCGCTGGCCGCGCTGCTGATGGTGGCCGGATCGGCGGCGGACCTCTTCGGACGGCGGCGGCTGTATCTCGTCGGCCTCGCGGTGTTCGCGATCTCCTCCCTGGTCTGCGGTCTGGCACCGGACGCCGGGATGCTGATCGCGGCCCGCGCCGTGCAGGGAGTGGGGGCCGCGGCCATGTTCGCCACCAACACCCCGCTGCTGATGGCCACGTACTCAGGACGCGACCGCGGTATCGCCTTCGGCGTGTGGGGCGGTACGAGCGGGGCGGCCGCGGCGGTCGGCCCGGTGCTGGGCGGGGTGCTGACCGAGTATGTCGACTGGCGCGCGATCTTCCTGGTCAATCTGCCGCTGACGGCGATCGCGGTGTGGATCACGGTCCGCTCCATCGAGGAGTCGCGCGGCGCGGCGGGGGTGCGCATCGACTGGCCGGGCGCCGCCTCGTTCACGGTGTGCGCCGGGGCGCTGACGTACGGGCTGATGCGCGGCGGCGAGGAGGGCTGGGCCGACACCGGCACGGTCACCGCGCTGGTGGCGGCCGCGGTCGCGCTGCTCGCCTTCGTGCTGCTGGAGCGCGGGAAGCGGCAGCCGCTGCTGGACCTGGGGCTGATGCGCCGCCCGACGTTCGCGGTGCTGATGGCGGCGGCCCTGCTGCTCCAGGCGGCGGCCTTCCCGTACCTCACCTACGCCGGGCTGTGGCTGCAGTCGGTGCTGGGGATGAGCCCGGTGCAGGCGGGGCTCGCCGTGACGCCGATGGCGGGCGTCTCGCTGGTCGTCGGCGCGGCGGGCGGACGGCTGCTGGACAAGGTCGCCCCCGGGCGGGCGCTCGGCGGCGGACTGCTGCTGGTGGGCACTGGCGCGCTGGTCAACGCGGCGATGGTGACCCCGGACGCGGACTGGACCGCCTTCGTCCCCGGCCTGGCCCTGGCCGGTCTGGGGATCGGCCTGGCCATGCCGGTGCTGGTCTCGGCCGCCCTCGGCTCGGCCCCGCCGGAGCGGGCGGGCATGGCCAGCGGCGCGGTGAACACCTTCCGGCAAATGGGCTACGCGCTGGGGATCGCCGTCCTGGGCACGGTGTTCGCGACGCGGGTGCGGGAGATGGTGGACGGCAGCGACACCGTCCCGGCCCGGGCGGCCGGGCGGGCCGCCGAGGCCATCAGCGGCGGCCACGCCGACGCCGTGATCGCCGCCACGCCCCCGGCCCGGGCGGACGCGGCGCGCGCCCTGGTCCACGAGTCGTTCGCGGCCGGTCTCGACCGCATCTGCGTCATCGCCGGCATCGCGGCCCTGGCGGCGGGCCTGCTGGTCCTCGCCGTCGTCCGCGGCGGGCCCGGCGGCACGCCCCCGAAGCCGACCCCCGAGAAATCCCCGTCGGAGCCGGTCCACGCCTGAGCAATGGCCGACGCGGTACGACGCCGGTACGACGCGGTACAGCGAGGGGCGGGCGCCCGACGGCGCCCGCCCCTCGCGGCGTTGAGGCCGACGTCCGTCAACGCGACGCGGTGCGAGTAACCCTCCCGCGATCGAATCGTTGTTCCAGCGGGAGCTCGCCTCGTGGATGGCCAGGGTCTCCGCCCGGCTGGACGGCATGGGCTGGCGGCTCGACGCACACGGGCGGGTCATCTGCGCCATGAGCGAGCGGCTCTGCGTTCTCGGTGAGGACATTGCCGAGGTTCGCGGGGACGTCGCCACGCTCAAGGCCGAGGCGGCTCAGCGGCCGCACGGCCGGCCAAGCGGCGGCGCGGGTAGGAGACCGGCCGACCTGCTGACCCCATAGGTCCAAGACGAACCTATGGGCAATCGGAGTTATCCACAGGCCAGGCGGACAGTTCGGCAGGCGGTCGCCTGGCCACCGGGCTTCCGCATGCGAAGTTGTAGGATGACTGGGCAACCGGGTGAATCAAGTGAGGGAGCCGAGAGGGATGGCGTTGCGGGCGGCAGGGCGGCGGTCGCTGGTCGACACCGTTGTGGAGCAGTTGCGCGCGCAGCTCACCGAGGGTGAGTGGCGGGTCGGGGACCGCGTGCCCACCGAGCATGCCCTCGCCGAGCAGCTCCAGGTCGGCCGGAACACGGTCCGCGAGGCGGTCCGCGTCCTCGTGCACGCGGGGATGCTGCAGTCCCGGCAGGGCGAGGGCACCTTCGTGATCTCCACAACCGACCCTTCCGAGGTCATGCGGGATGTGCGGCGCGCCGGGATCCGGGATGTCCTGGAGCTGCGGATCGCGCTGGAGGCGGAGGGCGCGCGGCTGGCCGCGCTCCGGCACAGCCCCGCCGATCTGCGGCGGATGCGGGCGGCGCTGGAGTCGCTCGAGGCGTTCGCGCGGGGCGGGGAGCGGCCCGCCGTCGGCCACCATGAGCTGCACGCCGCCCATGACCTCGAGTTCCACACCGCCGTGGTGGACGCCGCGCACAACGCCGCGCTGAGCGCGACGTACGGCTGGTTCAGCAGCTCGGTGCGGGACTCGCTGGTGGCCTCGCTCGGCGACCGCGAGGTGCCGAGCATCGTCCCCGCCGACCATCGTGCCCTGGTCGACGCGATCGCCTCCGGTGACCCGGCGGCCGCTGAGGCGGCGGCTCGGGCGCTGCTGGAGGCGCCGAAACGCGCCGTCGAGGCGCTGCTCGCCAACGGCTGAGGCCCTCTCGGCGGGTGTCATAGCGCCCGGCAGCCTCACCTCATCACTACGTGAACGGAGTTCTTCTTGCCACGCCCGCACACCCCCGGCCCCGAGGCCGAGCCCCTGCTCGTGGACGCCGAGACGGATCTGCGGCCGACCCCCGAGGTGACCGCCGCGCGGCGTACCTTGCGGGCCCACCCGGCGCTTCTCCTGATCGGCATCGTGCTGGCGTCGCTCAACATGCGGGCCGCGCTCGCCGGGGTTTCCCCGCTCCTCGGCGAGATCAGCGGCCACTTCGGGCTGTCCGCGACCACGGGCAGCCTGGTCACCACCATTCCGCTGATCTTCATGGGTCTGGCCTCGCCCTTCGCGCCCCGGCTCGCCCGGCGCTGGGGCACCGAGGCGGTGCTGCTGAGCGCGCTGGTGCTGCTGCTGGGCGGCATACTGCTGCGGGTGGCGCCACCCGTCATGGCGCTCTTCGCCGGAGGCGCCCTCGTCGGCAGCGGGATCGCGTTCCTCAATGTGCTGATGCCGGGCCTGGTCAAGCGGGACTTCCCACACCGGGCCGCCGGCATGACCGCGCTCTACACCACCTCGATGATCGGCGGGGCGACGGTCTCCGCCGCCTCCGCCGTGCCCCTGGAGGACGCGCTCGGCGGCTGGCGGGGTTCGCTCGCCTCGTGGTCGCTGCTGGCGGCGGTCGCGGCGCTGGTCTGGATACCGCAGACGGTGCTCGCACGGCGTGGCACGCACCACGGCGAGCCCGCGGCGACGCCCGTAAGGACGTCGCCGGGGGCGGAGCCGAGGCTGGGCCGTTCCGCGCTGGCCTGGCAGGTCACGCTGTTCATGGGGCTGCAGTCGTCGATCGCGTACGTCTGCATCGCCTGGATGCCGACGATCTTCACTGACCACGGCATGAGCAAGAGCGCGGCCGGGCTGGTGTTCGCCTTCAGCACCATGCTGCAGATGGTCGGTTCGTTCGTGGTGCCCACCCTCGCCGGGCGGATGCGCTCCCAGCGGACGCTGGCCGTCGCCGTCGCGGCGCTGATGGGCGCCGGTATCGCGGGCCTGCTGGTGGCTCCCGCCGCAGGGGCGTGGGTGTGGGCGGCGCTGATCGGCGTCGGCCAGGGCGGGTCCGTGGGGCTCGCGCTGACCATGATGGTGCTGCGGACCGGGGACGCCCACACCTCGGCGCGGCTGTCCGGCATGGCGCAGACCTGGGGCTATCTGCTGGCCGCGGTGGGCCCGCTGGCGCTCGGCGTGGTGCACCAGACCACTGGCGGCTGGGTGTTGCCGCTCACGCTGATGCTGGCGGTGTGCGGGGCGCTGGCGGTGCTGGGCCTGGGCGCGGGCCGCGACCGCAGGATCCGGGCCTGAGCGGTCCGGAAGGTCCGTCCCCCTGCGCCCGAGCGGCCTCGCGCCTTCACAGCCTGCCCTCAGGCCATGGAGGGCCCACCGACAAGTCCCGCCGCCACTCTCGATGTCACGGCATCGACGAGGACCGGAGGACGGGATGAGCGGCATGAGCGGCATGGACGAGGCGAAGACCACCCACGGCGCGCGGGCCACGGCGGGCGGCGCCCGGCGGCCCTGGCGGCGGCTGCTGCGGGCCCCTTGGACCGTGGTCTGTGTGGCGGCGACGGTTCTGCTCGGCTCGTCCGCGGCCGTGGCCTCCGCCCTGGACCAGGCCAACGCGGCCCCCGGACACCTCGCGGCGGCGGCCGTCACGACGACCGCCGCCACCGCGGAGACCACCGGCGGCCGCTCCGCCGTCCCGGCGCGATGGCGGCCGTAAGGCGTGCACAGACCGCTGGGCGGCCCCCGCGGGCATCACCTCGCGCCGGTGGTCACTCCGTGGTCACTCCTCCCCCGCGAGGGTCAGCGTGCGCAGCTTGCGGCCCGCGTACCAGGTCGCGCCCACGGTCACGGCCAGCAGCAGGATGACGCCGGTCACCAGGCCGACGTCCGACGTGATCACATCGCCGTCCGCGACCTTCTGCGCGAGCGCCAGCGCCCACTGCTGCACGCTGAGCTTGCGGGCCCCGGCGACCAGGCTGCCGAAGAAGGTCTCCCAGACCAGGGCGTAGACCAGCCCCGCGATCACCGCGTGCCGGGTCACGGTGCCCAGCAGCAGGAAGACCGCGCTGTAGGCGACCGAGGCCACGGCGGCGGCGACGGCGTAGCCGACGGCCAGCTGGTTCGCGTTGCCGTTCAGCACGAAGCCCGCGAGCAGGGTGGGGATCGCGGAGAAGGCGACCGTGACGCCGATCGCCACGATCAGCTTGGTGACGATGATCGTCGGCCGCTTCACCGGCTTGGCCAGCAGATAGATGACCGAGCCGTCGTCGATCTCCGGGCCGATCGCGCCCGTACCGGCGATCACGCCGATCAGCGGGACCATGGTGGCCATCGCGAAGCCGCCGAGGATCGCGTCGGCCGTGTCGTCGTCCGCGCCGGTCAGCAGCCGTACGGCGAGCGAGATGATCAGCAGCAGACCGGGGAGGGTGAAGAGGATCAGCGCACGGCGGCGGCCGAGCAGGGCCCGGTAGGTGAGCCGCGCGACGGTGGGGTGGTAGAGCGAGGACATCGCTGTGGGCTCCTTTCAGGCCGCGACGAGGTAGGAGAAGACGCTCTCCAGGGACTCGTCGGAGGGCGAGACCGTGAGGAGCCGGATGCCCTGGTCACGGGCGACCCGGGGCAGCAGTTCGGTGAAGCGGGCGAAGTCGACCGCCTGGATGTGCAGCCCGCCGTCGACGCCGGTGCTCGCGTCGACCTCGATACCGGTGGTCGACGGGTCGGCGATCAGGGCGGCCGCGAGCGCGCGGTCGTCGCTGGACCGGACGAGATAGCGGTGCGGACGGTCCGTCATCAGCCGGCGGATCTTGCGGAAGTCGCCGGAGGCGGCGTGCCGCCCCGCGACGATCACCTCGATATGCGCCGCCAGCTGCTCGACCTCCTCGAGGATGTGCGAGGAGAACAGCACGGTGCGGCCCTCGGCGCCCATCCGCCGCAGCAGATCCATCAGCTGCATCCGCTGCCGGGGGTCCATGCCGTTGAACGGCTCGTCCAGAAGGAGCACCGACGGCTCGTGCACCAGCGCGGAGGCCATCTTCACGCGCTGGCGCATGCCCTTGCTGTACGTGGCGATCTTCCGGGAGCCCGCGTAGTCCATCTCGACGGTGTCGAGCGCCTTACGGGCGGCTCCACGCGGATCGGGCAGCCCGTGCAGCTCGGCGTTAGCGATCACGAACTCGCGGCCGGTGAGGAAGTCGTACATCGCCTCCCGCTCGGGGACGATCCCGATGTGGCGGTACGCCTGCTCATTGCGCCAGATCGGGGCGCCGTCGAGGGTCACGGACCCGGTGGAGGGGGCCAGGAAGCCGCCCATCATGTTGATGAGGGTGGACTTGCCGGCGCCGTTGGGGCCGAGGAGCCCGGTGACACCGGGGCCGATGTCCATGGTCACGTCGTTGACGGCCACGACGTTCCCGAACCAGCGGGAGACGTTGTCGATGGCGATCGTGGTCACAGGCCGACCTTTCGGTAGCGGCGCATCAGCAGCCCGTACGAGCCGGCGATCAGGCCGAGGAGAACGAGGACGTAGACGAGCCCGGTCCCGGTGCCGGGGCCGACCCCGCCGGGGAAGGAGGAGGTGGCACCGAGGAACGCCGTCTGCACCCCGTCGATGATGGTGATCGGCGAGAACAGCCCGATCCAGCTCACCGGGCCGGTGTTGCCCTGGTCCCAGGCGATGGCCTGGACGGCGGACACCGCGCCGTAGGAGATGGTCAGCAGGGCGATGACGGCGGCGACGCCGAAGCCGCGGCGCGGGGTGAGCGCGGCGACGACCAGGCTGATGCCGGCGAAGAGGAGCGAGAGCAGAGCCACGGAGACCAGTCCTTGTGCGAAGCCCTTCGTCTGATCGGCGAAGTCCAGCTTGGCGAGCAGTGCCCCGGCGTAGAGGATCAGCAGGGGTGCGCCGGTGAGGACGAACAGCGCGGAGGCCATGGCGGCGAACTTGGCCACCACGTAGTCCATCGTTTCGATGGGCCGCGAGAAGTAGAGCGGGACCGTCTTGAAGCGGAGGTCCCGGGAGACGGACTGCGGCGCCTGGGAGGCGGTGTAGAGGCCGATGACGGCCTGCAGCATGATCGCGTAGCGGGTGTACTTGACGGGCAGCTCGTCCGCGCTGGTGGCGATGGCCACCGCGACGATGATCGCGGCGGGCATGCACATCACGGCGAACAGCAGCATCGGCGCGACCTTGGACTTGGCCGAGCGGCCGAGGCCGTAGGCGCCGCGCAGGCTCTGGGAGAAGAGCGAGCGGCGGGCGTAGGCGCGGCCGAGGCGCGGGCCCTCGTAGTGGCGGTAGCCGATGTTGTGAATGACGTCGGCGCGCTGGGTCACGGTCTCAGGCGGCATCGACGGCACCTCCGTTCCCGTGTGCGCTTGCGCCGGCCGGTCCGCCGGACGGCGTTGTGCCCTTCTGGGCATCCGCGGCGGCATCTGCGGCGGCGTCTGCGGCGGCGTCGGCGGCGGCGTTCGCGGCCTCCGCGGCGTTCGCTTCCTCGTCGTCGGACCGGAAGATCTCCGCGATGCGGTGGCGGCGCTGCTCCATGCGGACCAGGCCCAGGCCGAGGCCGGCGATGGTGTCGCGGACCGTGTCGTACGTCTCCTCGCCCGCGACGTCGACCAGCAGCACATGGTCGGAGCCTGGCGACCCGTCGGCGCCGCGGCCGGCGGGCTGGACGGTGAGCCCGGCCCGGTCGAGCGCGGTGCGCAACGCCGTGGTGCCGTCCGGGTGGTCGGCGGTGTCGGTCACCTCGACCGCGAGCGAGGCCGTGGCCTGGGTGAAGTCACTGGTGGAGCTGGAGCGGAGCAGCTTGCCGCCGTCGATGACCACGACGTGGTCGCAGGTGCGCTCCAGCTCGCCGAGCAGATGGGAGGTGACCAGGACCGAGATGCCGAAGTCGGTGTGCACGCGGCGGATCAGCCCGAGCATCTCGTCGCGGCCGACCGGGTCCAGTCCGTTGGTCGGCTCGTCCAGCAGCACCAGGCGCGGGTCGTGCACCAGGGCCTGGGCGAGCTTGACCCGCTGTTTCATGCCCGTGGAGTAGCCGCCCATGGGGCGGTACCGCTCCTCGTACAGCCCGACGTGGCGCAGGGTGTCGGCCGTGCGCTCACGGGCCGCGGAGGGCGGCAGCCCGGACATACGGGCCATGTGGACGACGAACTCGGTGGCCGAGACATCGGGCGGCAGACAGTCGTGCTCGGGCATATAGCCGACGCTTTCGCGGATGGCGCTGCCGTCCTTCGCCACATCGAGGCCGAGCACGGAAGCGCGGCCCTCGCTGGCGGGGGACAACCCGAGCAGGATCTTGATCAGCGTGGACTTACCGGCGCCGTTGGCACCCACCAGGCCGGTGACCCCTGGTGCGATGTCGACGGACAGCCGGTCGAGCGCGGTGACGCGGGGGAACCGCTTGCTCAGACTTTCGGTGGCGATCACAGTCACGTGTTCGACGGTAGTGGTGCGAGACACAGGCGGCGTCACTCCAGACGGTGGGATTCGCCTCGTCCTCGGGTCTGACGCGCCCGTAGGGGACAGGCCCCGGCCGGAGGGTGTTACCGAGGGTATCCACAGCCGGTCCGAGGGCTTATGCCCGATGTGCCGCGGGGGTCAGCCGGGACCGCGCCCATCCTGGGTACCACGCGGTGAACAGGGCCGGAAGGACGAACCCGGCGAACTGCGCCGCCAGCGCCGCCACCACGCCCAGACCGGCGGAGACGACCACGACCATGGCCGCGGCGGAGAGGGTGAAGGCGATGGACCAGGCCCGGGTGATCACCACATTGATATGCCGGAACGCGTAGGTGTCCCACACCTCGGGCGGTGCCTGGCGCCGGGCGATACCGGTGGTGAAGGGCCGCCCGACGGCGAGTGTCGTCCAGGCGGTGACGGCCAGCCAGCTCAGCGCCAGCGCGCCGACGTAGTCCTTGAGCCCGCTGCCGGGGCGGGCGAAGGCGAAGATCGTCAGCGCGGTGAAGAAGGCCACCGTGCTGCACTCGAGGATGACGGCGTCGGCGGCCAGGCCCGCCCGACGGGCCCGGATCAGCATCGCAGCGCCCAGCACCAGCCCGGCCAGGGCGCCCCACTGCCAGCCCAGCGTGGACACGATCGCGAGGGCGATCCATGGCATGAATCCGCGCAAGTAACTCATTTGATCCTCCCCCGGGCGTCAGGTCACATTCCGTCGTGGGATGTCGAAGGTAGAAAGTGCCCTGCGAGCCCAGTCCTATGCCTGATGCGCTGCCCAGCCCGTGGATTCCCCTTCGGAGAGGGGGAGTTGGGCACAGGCGCCGCTGGAGTCGGACCGTCCGGCCGGGAACGGGAACGTCAGAGACCCGGTGCGCCCCAGACCGGGAACCAGCGGCTCAGGTCCTCCTCGATCCGCAGATCATCCCCGAGCAGCGCCCGTATCTGGAGCTCCAGCGCGTTGTCCCGCTTCTCCGCGGCGCCCGGCAGCGGTGCGAAGGGGTAGAAGGTGCCGCGCTTGTAGAGGTACACCAGCGCGAGCGGACGCCCCGCCGTGTCCTGGAAGCCGATCAGCGAGCACAGCAGCTGCGGGCCGAACCCCCCGTCCTGGAGCAGCGAATTGACCGCGTGCAGATCGTTCACCAGCGAGGCCACATCGTCCGGCCGCTGCCGGGCCAGCAGCCAGGTGTAGCCGTACGCGTCCTGGCTGAACTCCACGGGCACCCCGCCCCGCTCCGTGTCCGCGTCCAGCAGCTCCCGCACATCCCGCTGGAGCTGGGAGAAGGCGCCGCCCTCCACGCTCGCGAAGCAGACCGAGCCCCGGCCGGTCGGGGTGAACCCGGCCCCCGCCTCCAGGCTGACCGCGGCGCCCGGGAGCCCGAAGAGCCGGTCGAGGTCGGGGCGCACCGGTTTGCTGCGGCCCAGGATGGCGTCCAGCAGCCTCATGCCTCAGCCCCTTCCCGCCTGGCCCAGCTGGGTGGAGATGCGGGCGAGCTGGTCGAGCCGCCGCTCCAGCGTCGGATGCGAGGAGAACAGCCGGCTGACGCTCTCGCCGGAGAGCGCGGGCGCGAAGAAGAACGCGTTGTACGGCTCGACCTTGCGCAGGTCCCGGGTCGGGATCCGGGCCATCTGCCCCGTCACCTTGGTGAGCGCGGCGGCGAGCGCCGAGGGCCGCCCGGTGAGCAGCGCGCCGGCGCGATCGGCGGACAGCTCGCGATAGCGGGACAGCAGCCGGGTCAGCAGGAAGCTGATCGCGTAGACCACGGCGCTGATCAGCGGGATGAGCAGCACCGCGATGCCCACGTTGTTGTTGCGGCTGCCACGGCTGAGCCCGCCCCACAGCGCCGCACGGGTCATGATGCCCGCCAGCACCCCGAGGAACGAGGCGATGGTCATGACCGCCACATCGCGGTGCGCCACATGCGACAGCTCATGGGCGAGCACGCCCTCCAGCTCCTCCGGCTCCAGCCGCCGCAGCAGGCCCGTGGTGGCGCACACCAGGGCGTTGCGCTGATTGCGGCCGGTGGCGAAGGCGTTCGGCACATCGGTGTCGGCGATGGCCACCCGGGGCTTGGGCATGTCCGCGAGCGCGCACAGCCGGTCCACCGCACCGTGCAGCTCGGGCGCCTGCTGCGGGGTGACCTCCCGGGCGCCCATGCTGAACGCCGCGATCCGGTCGCTGAACCAGAACTGCGCCACGAACAGCCCTCCCGCGATGATCACGATCAGCGGCCAGGCGCCCTTGAACACGGCGAGCAGCACGCCGATGAAGACCACATAGAGCAGCCCGATGAAGAACATCGTCGTGACCATGCGCGTGGTCAGCCCACGGTCTGGGGCATAGCGGGTATGCGGCATGGGATGCCTCCCCAGTGACGCGATGCCAAAGGCTCTATACCCGATTCTGCCGCTTATCGGGCGATCCGCGCCGCGCGCTGTCGCCCTTTCTCTCGCGAGCCGCTGTGTCCGGCGGTCCGGGCCGCTTACCCCGCTATCTGGGCCGCACCCTCAGTGGCGATCTTCTCGAAGACCCCGAGGTCGGCCGCGAAGATCGAATCGGGGATCGGCCAGTGCAGCACGATCTCCTCGATGCCCAGTTCGGCATGGCGTCCGGCGAAGTCCACAAAGGCGTCCACCGAGCTCAGCGGCCCTGTGCCGTCCGGGGTGAAGCCGGTGAGAAAGATCTTGTCGAGGTCGCCGGCGTCCCGCCCGGCCTCCGCGCACGCCTTGCCCAGCCGGTCGATCTGACCGCCGATGGCGGCCAGCGAATCGGCCGGGGTGCCGGTCGCGGAGATCTTCGGATCGCCCGTGGTCACCCACGCCTGGCCGTACCGCGCCGCGAGCCGCAGCCCGCGCGGACCGGTGGCGGCCACCGCGAACGGCAGCCGCGGCCGCTGCACACAGCCGGGGATGTCGCGCGCCTCGTACGCGCTGTAGTGCGTGCCCTCGTACGTCACCGCGTCATGCGTCAGCAGCCGGTCGAGCAGCTCGACGAACTCGCCGAACCGGTCCGCCCGCTCCCGGGGCGACCACGGCTCCTCGCCGCCGCGCAGCAGCGTCGTCGCGTCGAAGCCGGAGCCGCCCGCGCCGATGCCGAGGGTGATCCGCCCGCCGGACACGTCGTCCAGCGTGATCAGCTCCTTGGCCAGCGTCACCGGATGGCGGAAGTTCGGGGAGGTGACGAGGGTGCCCAGGCGCAGCCGCGAGGTCGCCGCGGCGGCCGCCGTCAGCGTGGGAACCGCCCCGAACCAGGGGCCGTCGCGGAAGCTGCGCCAGGACAGGTGGTCATAGGTGTACGCGGCGTGGAAACCCAGCTCCTCGGCGCGCTGCCATGTCTTCCGGCCGCCCTCGGACCAGCGGTGGATGGGCAGGATCACGGTGCTCACTCGCATGCCGCGAGCCTAAGCGGTGGGTGTGACAACGCCGTACCGAGCCGTCCGAGCAAGCGCACCCGGGCAAGCCCGCTCGAGCAAGCGCACCCGGGCAAGCCCGCTCGAGCAAGCGCACCCGAGCGAGCGCAACCGGGCGAGCGCACCCCC
>NZ_JAAAYH010000670.1:0-3272 GCF_018035285.1 Streptomyces sp. MK37H
CGAGCGGACGCCCCGGTCGTGGGAGGATCGGAGTGCGGGCCGGAGTCGCGCGGACCGGGCCGCGCCGCAGGACGTCGAGGCACGCGCATGAGGGAGCACCGTTGAGCAGGTTGCGCTGGCTGACCGCGGGGGAGTCGCACGGCCCCGCACTCGTGGCGACGCTGGAGGGGCTGCCCGCCGGGGTGCCGATCACCACCGACATGGTGGCGGACGCCCTGGCCCGACGGCGGCTCGGCTACGGCCGCGGTGCCCGGATGAAGTTCGAGCGCGACGAGGTCACCTTCATCGGCGGCGTACGCCACGGGCTGACCCTCGGCTCCCCGGTCGCGATCATGGTCGGCAACACGGAGTGGCCGAAGTGGGAGCAGGTCATGGCCGCCGACCCGGTGGACCCCGAGATCCTCGAGGGAGTCGCCCGTAACGCCCCGCTCACCCGTCCCCGCCCCGGCCATGCCGACCTGGCCGGGATGCAGAAGTACGGCTTCGACGAGGCCCGGCCGATCCTGGAGCGCGCCAGCGCCCGCGAGACCGCCGCCCGGGTGGCGTTGGGCACCGTCGCCCGCTCGTACCTCAAGGAGACGGCCGGGATCGAGATCGTCTCGCATGTCGTGGAGCTGGCCGCCGCGAAGGCGCCGTACGGCGTCTACCCCAGGCCCTCCGACGTCGAGAGGCTGGACGCCGACCCGGTGCGCTGCCTGGACGAGGACGCGAGCAAGGCGATGGTGGCCGAGATCGACCAGGCCCACAAGGACGGCGACACGCTCGGCGGCGTCGTCGAGGTGCTCGCGTACGGCGTGCCGGTGGGCCTCGGCTCGCATGTGCACTGGGACCGCCGGCTCGACGCACGGCTGGCCGCCGCGCTGATGGGCATCCAGGCCATCAAGGGTGTCGAGGTCGGCGACGGCTTCGACCTCGCGCGGGTGCCCGGCTCCAAGGCCCATGACGAGATCCTCTCCACGGACGAGGGCATCCGGCGCTCCTCGGGCCGCTCCGGCGGCACCGAGGGCGGGCTGAGCACCGGCGAGCTGCTGCGCGTCCGGGCCGCGATGAAGCCGATCGCGACCGTGCCGCGGGCGCTGGCCACGGTCGATGTGACCACCGGCGAGGCCACCAAGGCCCACCACCAGCGCTCCGACGTGTGCGCCGTCCCGGCGGCCGGGATCGTCGCGGAGGCCATGGTCGCGCTGGTCCTGGCGGACGCGGTCGCGGAGAAGTTCGGCGGTGACTCGGTCACCGAGACCCGCCGCAATGTGCGGGGCTTCCTCGAGAACCTGGCCATCCGGTGAGCGGGGAGGTCAGCCAGGGCCCCGCCGTCGTGCTGGTCGGGCCCATGGGGGTCGGGAAGACCACCGTCGGGCAGGTGCTCGCGGCGCGGCTCGGCACCACCTTCCGCGACACCGACACCGACATCGTCGCGACGGCGGGCAAGGAGATCTCGGAGATCTTCATCGACGAGGGCGAGCCGCACTTCCGCGAGCTGGAGCGGCAGGCGGTGCGGACCGCCGTCGCCGAGCACGGGGGCGTGCTCGCGCTGGGCGGCGGCGCCGTCCTCGACGAGGGCACCCGGGCGCTGCTCACCGGCCTCCCCGTCGTCTTCCTGGAGATGGGCGTCGCCGAGGCCGTCAAACGCACCGGTCTCGACGCCCCGCGCCCGCTGCTCGCGGTCAATCCGCGCCAGCGCTGGCGCGAGCTGATGGAGCAGCGCCGCCCGCTGTACACCGAGGTCGCCCGCGCCGTGGTGTCGACCGAGGACCGCACCCCCGAGGCCGTCGCCGAGGCCGTCCTGGACGTACTGGAGCTGAAGAACGCATGACACCCCCTGTGGCCGATACCCCTACGCGCATCCAGGTCGGAGGCACCGCGGGCACCGCACCGTACGAGGTGCTGATCGGCCGGCAGCTCCTCGGCGAGCTTCCCGCGCTGCTCGGCGCTGTAGCCAAGCGCGTCGCCGTCCTGCACCCCGAGGCGCTGGCCGAGACCGGTGAGGCGATCCGCCAGGACCTCGCCGAGCAGGGGTACGACGCCATCGCGATCCAACTGCCCAACGCGGAGGAGGCCAAGACCGCCGAGGTCGCCGCGTACTGCTGGAAGGCGCTCGGCCAGACCGGCTTCACCCGCACCGATGTGATCGTCGGCGTCGGCGGCGGCGCGACCACCGACCTCGCCGGATTCGTGGCCGCCACCTGGCTGCGCGGAGTGCGCTGGATCGCCGTCCCCACGACCGTGCTCGGCATGGTCGACGCCGCCGTCGGCGGCAAGACCGGGATCAACACGGCCGAGGGCAAGAACCTCGTCGGCGCCTTCCACCCCCCGGCCGGGGTGCTGTGCGATCTGGCCGCGCTGGACTCGCTGCCGGTCAACGACTACGTCAGCGGGCTCGCCGAGGTCATCAAGGCGGGCTTCATCGCCGACCCGGAGATCCTGGAGCTGATCGAGCGGGACCCGGTCGCCGCCCGTACGCCCGCCGGTCCGCACACCGCCGAGCTCATCGAGCGCTCCATCCGGGTCAAGGCCGAGGTCGTCTCCAGCGACCTCAAGGAGTCCGGGCTGCGGGAGATTCTCAACTACGGACACACGCTCGCCCACGCCATCGAGAAGAACGAGCGCTACAACTGGCGCCATGGCGCGGCCGTCTCCGTGGGCATGGTCTTCGCCGCCGAGCTGGGCCGGCTGGCGGGCCGTCTGGACGACGCCACGGCCGACCGGCACCGCACCGTCCTGGAGGCCGTGGGCCTGCCGCTCACCTACCGCGGCGACCAGTGGCCCAAGCTGCTGGAGACCATGAAGGTCGACAAGAAGTCCCGCGGTGACCTGCTGCGCTTCATCGTCCTGGACGGTATCGCCAAGCCCACCGTGCTGGAGGGCCCGGACCCGGCGGTGCTGCTCGCGGCGTACGCCGAGATCTCCGGCTGACGGTCCATAACCGTCTTCTCGCGTCACAACTCTGTCATCGCCTCCGAAAGCCCGCGGCCCCGCCGCGGGCTTTCGAACAGCCCCCAAGCCCTCGCGGTTGCGGCCCTTGAGGGACGAAATGCCTGGCTGGCGAGGGGCGGCGGGGACACAGCGGGTTTGCGGTCCGTTCACACAGCCGAGCTCTGGGCAGGTACCGTTCGGTAGGAGCGGCCTCACCGCCGTATCAGCACCTGACAGTTGTCGGACGAGAACTGCCTGTACGAGACGGAGTGCCACCGGATGCAGCATGCAGTGGGAGCTCCGCTGCCACCGCCCCATCAGCCGGGGCCGGTTCCCGGGCCGCAGGGCGCGGGCTGGGC
>NZ_JAAAYH010000671.1:0-3267 GCF_018035285.1 Streptomyces sp. MK37H
GGGGTGCCGGTGGCCGGGTCGCGGTGGGCCAGGGCGCCGGTGGCCAGGGCGCCGTCGGCCGGGTCGCGGTGAGCCAGGGCACCGGTGGCCGGGGCGTCGTCGGCAGTACCAGTGGCCGAGTCGCCATGGGCCGGGGCACCGGTGGCCGAGTCGCCGTGGGCCAGGGCACCGGTGGCCGGGGCGCCGTCGGCAGTGCCAGTGGCCGAGTCGCCGTGGGCCAGGGCACCGGTGGTCGAGTTGCCATGGGCCAAGTCGCCGTGGGCGGGGACCCCGCGGGCCAGGGCGCCGTGGAGGTCGATGTCTCCCTGGACGTCGACCAGGACGAACCGGCCCGGGTGCTCGGCCTGCGCCGAGCGCACCAGGCCCCAAGCGGCGGCGTGCGTCAGGTCGTCCACGCCTTCGGCGCCCTCGGCGCCCCCGTCGTCGCCCGTGGTCACGGCCACGGCGCCACGGGTGAGCAGGACCAGCCGGGAGTCGGCGAACCGCTCATCCGCGAGCCACTCCTGGACCAGCGCCAGCGTCCGCCGGACGACGGTGTGCGCGGCGCCCGCGGTGTCCCCGGGCGTGCCCAGGTCGGGCAGGCACGGCACCAGAACCACATCGGGCGCGATCCCCTCGGCGTCCACCGCCTCGGCGAGCGCGGGAAGCCCCGCGTACGTCTCGGCCTCGATACCGGTGTCCGCGTCCGTCAGCGCGGCCGTGAGCTTCAGATCTCCGCCGCCGAAGCCGTCCAGGACGGCCCACAGGGCGGTGTCCTCCGGCCGCTGCGGCGCCGCGGGCGTGGGCAGCGCGGCCCAGTCGACGCGGAACAGCGCCTCGTGGTGTGCGGTACGGGCGCCCGCGAACTGCTCGGCGTCCAGCGGCCGCAGCGCCAGCGAGCCGACCGACACCACCGGGGCACCGGCCTCGTCGCTGATCTCCAGCGCCACCGCGCCGTGCCCGGCTGGGGAGACCCGCACCCGCAGCGCGGTCGCGCCGACCGCGTGCAGCCGTACGGCGTCCCACGAGAACGGCAGCCGCGCCTGGCCCGCCTCCTCGGCCGGGAAGAACCCGCCGAGCGCCACCGTGTGCAGCGCGGCGTCCAGCAGCGCAGGGTGCAGCCCGTACGCACGGGCCTCGCCCTGCCGGTCCTCGTCGAGCGCCACCTCGGCGAACACCTCGTCCCCGCGCCGCCACGCCTTGCGCAGGCCCTGGAACACCGGGCCGTAGGCGAGGCCGAGCGCGGCGAAGCCGTCGTACAGCCCGTCCACGTCGAGCGGTTCGAGGTCGGCGGTCGCGGTGGCGGTCGGGTCAGCGGCCGGGGGCCACTCCGCCGGGGCGGGGGTGGCGCCGGCGGAGCCGGAGACCGTGAGCACACCGGAGGCGTGCCGGATCCACGGCTCGTCGGTGGCGTCCTCCAGCCGCGAGTAGACGGTCAGCGCGCGCCGCCCGTCGGGGCCGTCGGGCTCGTCCACGGAGACCCGCAGCTGCACCCCGCCGCGCTCCGGAAGGATCAGCGGCGCTTCGAGGGTCAGCTCCTCCAGCAGATCGCAGCCGACCTGGTCACCGGCCCGAACCGCCAGCTCGACCAGGGCCGTACCGGGCAGCAGCACGGTGTCCATGACGGCGTGGTCGGCCAGCCAGGGGTGGGTACGGAGCGAGAGCCGGCCCGTGAAGAGGACGCCCTCGGAGTCGGGCAGATCCACCGCCGCGCCCAGCAGCGGGTGATCGGCCGAGCCGAGACCGGCCGAGGCCACGTCGCCGATGGTCCCGGCGGGAGCCTCCAGCCAATAGCGCTCGCGCTGGAACGGGTACGTCGGCAGCTCGGTGCGCTGGGCACCGGTCCCCGCGAAGAACGCCCTCCAGTCCACCGCCACACCACGGACGTGGGCCCGCGCGACGGCGGCCGTCAGCGCCTCGGCCTCGGGGCGGTCCTTGCGCAGCGCGGCGGCGAAGGCGGCCGCGTCGGCGTCGGTGACGCACTCCTGGGCCATGGCGGTGAGGACACCGTCGGGCCCGAGTTCGAGGTAGGTGGTGACGCCCTGGGCCTCAAGGGTGCGGACACCGTCGAGGAAGCGCACGGCCTCACGGACGTGGCGGACCCAGAAGTCGGGGGTCGTGATCTCCTCGGCGGAGACGAGGTTCCCGGTGAGGTTCGAGACGATCGGGATGCCCGGGGCCTCGTAGGTCAGCCCCTCCGCAATCTCGCGGAAGGCGTCCAACATGCCGTCCATACGCGGCGAGTGGAAGGCATGGCTGACCGTGAGCCGCTTGGTCTTCCGCCCCTGCGCCTCGAAACCGGAAGCGATCTCCACGGCCGCGTCCTCGTCGCCCGCGATGACCACGGATGCCGGGCCGTTGAGGGCGGCAATGCTGACCCGCTCGTTGAGCAGCGGCATCACCTCGTCCTCGGACGCCTGGACGGCGATCATCGCGCCACCGGCGGGCAGCTCCTGCATCAACCGGCCACGCGCCGCGACCAACTTCGCGGCGTCGGCGAGCGAGAGCACACCCGCCACATGCGCGGCGGCCAGCTCACCGATGGAGTGGCCGGAGAGGAAGTCCGCCTTCAGACCCCACTCCTGCACCAGCCGGAACAGCGCCACCTCGATGGCGAACAGCGCGGGCTGGGTGACCCCGGTCTGGTCCAGCGCCTCGGCATCCTCCCCGAACAGCACGGTCTTCAACGGCCGCTCAAGGTGCGCGTCCAGCTCATCGCAGACCGCGTCGAACGCCTCCGCGAACGCCGGGTAGGCGTCGTACAGCTCACGGCCCATGCCGAGCCGCTGACTGCCCTGCCCGGTGAACAGGAACGCCACCTTGCCGCCCTCGGCCACCGAGCCCTGCGTGAGACCGGCCGCCGACTCGCCGCCCGCCAGCGCCTCCAGACCCGCGACCAGCCCGGCACGGTCCCCGCCGACCACGACCGCACGGTGGTCCAGTGCGGCGCGCGTGGTCGCGAGCGAGTAGCCGAGGTCGGTGAGCGAGATGTCGGGCCGCCGGTCGAGGTCGGCGAGCAGCCGCGTGGCCTGGGCGCGCAGCGCGTCAGTGTTCTTGCCGGAGAGCGGCCACGGCAGAACGGACGGCTGGGCGACCGGGGCCGTGGGGGCCTCCGCCGGTTCGGCCTCGGGGGCCTGCTCGATGATCGTGTGCGCGTTGGTGCCACTGAAGCCGAACGACGAGACCGCAGCCCGCCGGGGACGACCCGACTCCGGCCACGCCACCGACTCCTGCAACAGCGACACCGCACCCGCAGACCAGTCAATATGCGGCGACGGCTGCTCCGCG
>NZ_JAAAYH010000672.1:0-3261 GCF_018035285.1 Streptomyces sp. MK37H
AAGCCGCCGAGGCCTGACGCCGGTCAGTCGGCGTCCTTCTCGATCGCCTCGAAGATGTCCGCGTCCGTCTCCTGCTGCCAGCCGGGAAGATCCGGCCAGTCGGCGACGTACCCGGGCTTCGGGTCCTCGAAGTGCCGGTACATCTGCGCGGTCCAGCACGTCGCGACGAAGCGCCCCTTCTGCTCCCGCGTAAGTCGCCCCGCGTGCCCCTCGCTCACCTGAAGGAACTGCCGCACCTGCTCGTACACCGCCCCGGCAGCCGCTCGCTCCCACTGCGGAGTCTCCTCCCAGGGGGTCACATAACCCGGCTTGGGCTCCCCGGGAAAGTGCCGCCGCACCCCCGCGATCCACGCCTCTCGGAACAGCCGGGCACCCTCGGTCCGCGACATCCCTGCCCCTTTCGTCAGTTCACGCTCAGCGCCTTGATCTCGGCATCCAACTCGGCAACCCGCGCATCGCGAGCGAGGGAGCCGAAGTCCGTACGCAGGGCCTGGAGTTCCCGCGCCAGGTGGATCGCCTTGCGGGCGTAGACGACAACCTGCTCCGGGTCCTTGCGCCTGACGCCGATGGCGGCCAGATTCGCGAGCACGGCACCTCGGCGCCGAAAGGACTGGCCCTCTGCCAGGGCACCTTGCCGAAGGGCGCTCTGAAGCACCTGCTCAGCGAGGTCGAGCCGACCCAGCTGGACACCACCCGCCGATGGCACAGGACCTGGCCAGGTCCCTCCCGACTTCTCTGAGGCTACTCGCCCGTCGGCCCGGCCCGATCCGTCACTCGGTCGCCGTCCTCGTCGTGGACAGGCAGTCGCCTGCCTCTGCTCTCGGCCACCCGCAGTGCGTCGCGCAGTGCCTCACACAGCCGGTCCGCGAGGAAGCGGAGCTCTCTCGCGTCTGCCTTGTGGTCGCCCAGTAGGGCTCGGGCGTGGCCGAGGAGCTCCGTGCCCATGGACAGCTGGAGCGCCTCGATCTGGTCCGCTCGTCGGTTCAGGGGACTGTCGTCGCTGTCCGATGCCAGGTAGCACGGCCTGCCCTCTGGGTCGGACCAGGGGAGTAACCGCAGGCCGGTCATCGTGTTCATCCGGCGGCCGCCCGGAGAGGGGCGAGAACCGCTCTCACCCATTCGAGGGCATTGGTCATAAAGTGGTTCATGTTCATCAGCTCCTGTCAGCTGGTGGGCCACGCCCCCGGACGTCCCGCAACGTCGCGGGGGTCTTGAGTAAGTGCACCGCTTCGGCGGGAGCCATGGGTCTTTTGTGACCGGACGTTTGGGCGGACGTTTCCGCCTATGCCGGGCGGACGAAGTCGCTACGGTGAGGTGACGATGCGTGCGTGGGGGGAATCGGATGGCAGGCGGAACGCTCGGCAAGCTGGCATCGCTGCGCTGCGCGGCGGGATACACGCAGGTGACCTTCGTTGCCGCATTCGCCCGTGAGGCCGCCCGGCTAGGCATCGACGCCTCGGTGAGCGTCCGCCAGCTCCGGCGGTGGGAGCGCGAGTCGCCTCCGCCGTTACCGCACCCGAGCCAACAGGCCGTGTTGGAGGCGATGTTCGGTCTTCCGCTTGTCGAGATGGGATTCGATGTCCCGTCGCATCGCTATTCGACTGTCGAGAGGATCGGCGACGATGGAGAGGTGAAGCGTCGAGCGTTTGTCACGGGGTCGGGTGCGATCGCGGCGGCGGCGGTCCTCCCGAATCAGCAAGCGCCGCGTGTTGGTGCCGGTGAGGTGGCGGCGTTCCGTGCACGGCTGGCCGACCTCTACACCGTCGATCACCAGTCGGGTGGCATCCCCGCGAAGGGGCGTGCCGAGCAGCTGGAGCAGGAGATCACGCATGTGCTGAGCCGCAGCATCTATACGAGCCGAGTAGGCCGCGACTTACAGGCCGCGCTTTCCGAACTGCACAGTAATCAAGCGTGGTACGGCTACGACAGCGGGCCGATCGAGCAGGCACGTACCGCCGCCATGGAGGCGTTGACCGCCGCTCAACTCATCGATGACGGTCTCTTGCAGCTGTCCGCCCTGGAGACTCTTGTCCTGATCGACATCAAGGCGGACCGGCTGTGGGAGGCCGCGTCAGCGGTCGAGTCCGCTTATGACGTGGCCCGCAGGAGCGGCGCGGGGCCGACCGTGCATCTCGTGATCGCTCTGCGCGAGGCCAACGTGGCCACGCAGGCCAGGGACACCGCCGCTGCCCGGCGAGCACTCAGCCGCGCCCTTTCGTACCAGAGCCGCGCCGATACGGACACCGATGTGCCGCACTGGGCTCGGTTCGCCGGCCCGATTGAGATCGACTACGCCACAGCGGATATGTACGTGGCAGCTGGCGAACCGCGACGCGCCGTGCCATTTCTGCGTGCCGCCGTCGATGGTCTGGCTCGGGGCTATGCCCGCAACACGGCCTGGTATCGCTCGAAGCTCGCTTGCACACTCCTCGACGCGGGGGAGGTTGAGGAGGCGTGCGCTGAAATGGGGAGTGTGCTCGATGCCTATGACGGGATCGACTCCGGTCGGCTAACCCACCGGATGCACTCCTTCCGCAAGACCGCCATCGCTCTGAACACCGGGAAGACCCGTGACATGTCCGCTCGTATCCGCGAGGCCGCACGAGGAGGCTGTGCATGACCGGGACGATCGCCGTCGAGCGCATGGACGGCGCGGCCGCCGCGCGAGCCGAGTCGGAGTTCAGGTTTGTCTACGCCGAGGTCTTCGGGGAGGACCCGTACGAGGAGACCCCGGAGTCGGTCGACGCGAACTTCCGGCGGTTCCGTTCACAGGTCCGTAAGAAGACCTTCTCGGCCGCCTTGGCCCGCACGGGCGACGGTGAGCCGGTCGGCATCGCCTACGGCTATCCGCTGAGCCCGAGCACCGGCTGGTGGAACCGGCTCACCACACCCGTGGACGACGAGCTGCGTCGCGAGGACGGGCGGCGGACGTTCGGGCTGATGGAACTCGCCGTACGAGTCCCGTGGCGCCGTCTGGGCGTGGCACACCGGATGCACGAAGCGGTGCTCACCGACACCACGGCGGAGCGCGTACTGCTGAACGCACGGCCGGACGTCAAGGCCGCGCAGGCCGCGTACCGGTCGTGGGGGTACCGCAAGGTGGGGGAGGCCCACCCGTGGGAGGGCTCGGTGCTGCATGACGTGATGGTGCTCGACCTACGCGGATCGGGCGTGTAGTCCCGAGACGGCGGAGGTGCCCCACCCACCACCGGGCGGGGTCCGTGTCACGGAGCGGCCCCAAACCGGGCTGCGGCCTGTGCC
>NZ_JAAAYH010000673.1:0-3252 GCF_018035285.1 Streptomyces sp. MK37H
CCATCGCCGCGAACACGACCTGCTCGGCGACCGCGACGTCCCCGCCGACGCCTACTGGGGCATCCACACCCTGCGCGCCGGCGAGAACTTCCCCATCACCGGCACCTCCATCTCCGCCTATCCGCACCTGATCAGCGCCCTGGCCGCCGTCAAGGAGGCCGCCGCCCGCGCCAACGAGGACCTCGGTCTGCTCACCACGGAGAAGGCCGACGCCATCGCGGCCGCCTGCCAGGAGATACGCCGGGGCGCCCTGCACGACCAGTTCATCGTCGATGTGATCCAGGGCGGCGCCGGGACCTCGACCAACATGAACGCCAACGAGGTGATCGCCAACCGGGCGCTCGAGCTCCTCGGCCATCAGAAGGGCGACTACGCCCACCTCCACCCCAACGAGGACGTCAACCTCAGCCAGTCCACCAACGACGTCTACCCGACCGCCGTCAACGTCTCCACGATCATCGCCGTCCGTGAGCTCCACGCGGCCATGGAGACGCTGCGCCGGGCGTTCGCCGCCAAGGCCGAGGAGTTCCACGACGTCCTGAAGATGGGGCGCACCCAGCTGCAGGACGCGGTGCCCATGACGCTGGGCCAGGAGTTCTCGGCGTACGCCGTGATGCTGGAGGAGGACCAGAGCCGGCTGCTGGAGGCCGCCACCCTGGTGCACGAGATCAACCTCGGCGCGACCGCCATCGGCACCGGCCTCAACGCACCCAAGGACTACGCCGAGGCCGCCCGCCGCCACCTCGAGGCCATCACCGGACTGCCGCTGGTCACCGCCGCCAACCTGGTGGAGGCCACACAGGACTGTGGCGCCTTCGTCCATCTGTCGGGCGTCCTCAAGCGCATCGCCGTCAAGCTCTCCAAGAGCTGCAACGACCTGCGGCTGCTCTCCTCGGGCCCGCGGGCCGGACTCAACGAGATCAACCTGCCCCCGGTGCAGGCCGGTTCCAGCATCATGCCCGGCAAGGTCAACCCGGTGATCCCCGAGGTGGTCAACCAGGTCGCCTTCGAGGTGATCGGCAACGACGTCGCCATCACGATGGCCGCCGAGGCCGGACAGCTCCAGCTCAACGCCTTCGAGCCGATCATCCTGCACTCCCTCTCGGAGAGCGTCACCCATCTGCGCGCCGCCTGCCTGGTGCTGGCCGAGCGGTGCGTCGCGGGCATCACCGCCAACACCGAGCGGCTGCGCACCTCCGTGGAGAACTCCATCGGCCTGGTCACCGCGCTCAACCCGTACATCGGCTACAGCGCGGCCACCAGCATCGCCAAGGAGGCCCTCGCCACGGGCCGCGGCGTGGCCGAACTCGTCCTGGAGAAGGGCTTGCTGCCCGCCGACCGCCTGGCCGAGGTGCTGAGGCCGGAAGAGGTGGCCGGGCAGCCCCTTATTTGAGGGCTCGGTTCGCCTCCGAGGGGCTGCAGTCTCCCCCAGCTACCGCTGGGAGGCGCCCCCAGCCGGAAGACCTCAGCGACCGATGCTCTGCGGCGCCCGCATCAGAAAGAGGGCATGCCGCGCAAATGGGCGATGGCCGGGGCCGAGCTGTGGGGGAGGAGTTCGGTGGGGTGGTCCGGGCTTGCCACGGCGATGCGGACGCTGTCGGCGATGCGGTAGGGGCGGTGCGCCAGCACCGCCCCTACGCGGCCGCGCAGCCGGGACATCGCGGCCCGTACGGTCACCGTCCGCGTCGGGTCCCCGAACAGGTCCTGGGCCAGCTGCGCCGCCGTGCGCCCCTCGGGGTGCGCGGCGAGCACCAGCAGCACCTCGGCCTGGCGGGCGCTGAGTTCATGGGTCCAGGTGCCCGAGGGACCCGAGAAGGTCAGGGTCCAGCGGTGCGGATGGCGTACGTCCAGCAGCAGATCGCCCCAGCCGGCCGGACCGCCCCCCTCTGAGGTCTCGCCGTCCAGCACCCGCAGCAGATGGCCGCCGGGCAGCGGCTCCACCGCGCACGCGCCGAGCGCGGGCAGCCAGACCGGCCCGTCGTACGGCGCCTTCGGCAGCAACAGCCGGCGCTCGCGCGGGGTCACCCCGGTGACCCCGGCGATCCAGCCGTGCTGGTCGACCACCACGGCCTTGCCGTGGATCCGCGCCAGCAGCGGCGCGGCGACCGCGCGCAGGCCCTCCAGCTCCCGGCTGTGGGCGAGGCGCAGTTCGCCCTCGGCCCACCGGGCGGTGGCGGTGACCAGGGAGAGCACCGTCGGATGGGCGGTCCCGGCGGGGCCGCTGACGTCGATGACGCCCAACAGCCGTCCGTCGCGCGGGTCGTGGACCGGGGCGGCGGCGCAGCTCCAGGTGTGGAAGGCGCTCACGAAATGCTCCGCCGAATGCACCCGTACGGGGGACTTCACGGCGAGCGCGGTGCCGATTCCGCTGGTCCCGGCGACGTCCTCGGCCCAGTGCGAACCCTCCACGAGCGCGATGCCGTCGGCCTGCCGACGCACCCCCCGATGGCCGTCGATCCACAGGATCCGGCCCTCCGCATCGGCGATGATCATGATGTGCGCGGCCGCCTCCGCCGCCTCCAGCAGCCCGTCCTGCAGGGTGGGCAGCACCTCGGCCAGCCGGGTCTGCCGCCTCCGCCGCTCCAGTTCGTCCAGGCCCAGCGGCTGCGGCGCGCGGCCGCGGTCCGGGTCGAGCCCCAGGCGCAGCATCCGGTCCCAGGAGGCGCCGATCACCGGGCGGGCGGGCAGCGGAAGCCGTCCCCGGCTCAGCGCCGCCTCGCGGATCACCGCCATGAGACGGGCCGATTCGGCGGGGCTCAGCGCGGCCAGGGGACTGGCGTCGCGTGGGTGCTGGGTACGCATGGATGGCAGCCTTCAGCCTCTGCTGAGCGGGGCTTCGTTGCTCCGCGATTGTAGTGAAGAGGTGCGGCGGGGGCTGCGGTCGTGAAGCCATGGAGAGGCAGCGGCGACGATGCGTGCGGCCCTTCAGGCCATGGGCCGGCTCCTGCGCGGTCCGGTCGATGTCCAGGGTGCCGCCGATCCGCGCGCCGGCCTCGTTGAGCAGTGTCAGCTGCTGCCGGGCGGTCAGCAGGGCGGTCGTGTCGTGAGCGGACAGCATCACGGCTGCCGTCCGGCCCTCGTCGTCCAGCAGCGGGGCGACGACGGCGGACCAGGCGAGCGGGCGGGGTGGCGGGGCATGGGCGTGGCCGGCTCCAGCCGCTGCCCCTCGCCCGTCTCCAGCGCCCGCCGCATCGTCCGCTCGGCCGACTCGGATTCGGGGCCGGGCATGATCTCCGGGCTCGAGGAAGGAGC
>NZ_JAAAYH010000674.1:0-3222 GCF_018035285.1 Streptomyces sp. MK37H
GCAGGGCGGCGATGAGGTCGACGGCCGCGCTGTTCATGGCCACGTTGAGCGCGCCGAACCCGGTGCCGAAGACCAGCAGCACCAAGCCGAGGGCGAGCGCGGAGTGGGTCAGCGGCGGCAGCGCGACGGAGCCCGCGAGCAGCACACCGGCGGCCACCGTCGTCGGATGGTTGCCGAAGCGGCGGCACAGGCGTCCGGTGGCCATCATCGTGGCCGTACCGCCCGCGGACACGCCGAGCAGCGCCAGCCCCAGCGCGCCCTCCGAGGCGCTCGTCTGGTCCTTGATCGCGGGGATCCGGGCGACCCACCCGGCGAACACGAATCCGTCGAGGAAGAAGAACACGGTGATGGCGGCGCGGAGTCGGGTGAGGTCGCGATCCGTGGAGACGGAGCGGCGCGTGCCCGGAGTGGCCGTCCTTGTTTTGTTTGGAGTCGGCACAAAGTGAGAATAGAGGCGTGACCCAGACACGGACAAGGCTCGAGCGCGGCCGAAGCGCTCTTGGCCCGGCACTGGCACTCGTCCACACCGGCCGCGCCCCCACCCGCGCCGTGCTCACCGCCGAACTCGGGGTGACCCGCGCGACCGCGGGCGCGGTCGCCGCCGAGTTGGAGGCGCTCGGCCTGATCCAGGTCGACTCGCGGCCGCTCGGGGCCGCCGGGGCACAGGGCCGTCCCTCGCACCGGCTGTCGATCGCCCCCCACGGGCCGGTCGCGCTCGCCGCCCAGGTGCACGCCGATGGCTTCCGCGCGGCGCTGGTCGGGCTCGGCGGACAGACCGTGGCCACCGCCCCCGGCTGCATGACCGTGCCCGCCGACCCGGCGCATGTGATCGACGCGGTCGTCGAGGCCGGTGCCCGGCTGCTGCGGGAGACCGGCCGCCGCTGTGTGGGCGCGGGGCTCGCCGTCCCGTCCGCGGTCGCCGAGCCGGAGGGCACCGCCCTGAACCCGCTGCACGTCGCCTGGCCCGCGGGCGCACCGGTGCGCGAGCTGTTCAACCGCAGTCTGGCCGCGGCCGGGATCCGTGGTCACGACGGCGAGCCGGTCACCGGCTTCGCGGGCAATGACGTCAACCTGGCCGCGCTCGCCGAACACCGCCATGGCGCGGGCGGCGGCGCCCAGCACCTGCTCTGTGTCGCCACCGGGCACCGGGGCGTCGGTGGCGCGCTGGTGCTCGACGGACGGCTGCACACGGGCAGCGCGGGGCTCGCCCTCGAGGTGGGCCATCTGACCGTCAACCCCGAGGGCCCGCCCTGCCACTGCGGCAGCCGCGGCTGTCTGGACATCGAGGCAGATCCGCTCGCCTTCCTCACGGCGGCCGGGCGCGACCCGGGCCCGGAGGTGTCCCTGCTGCAGCAGGCCCGCGATCTGCTGCGCGAGGAGTACGCCACGGCGCCGTCCGTAAGGGCGGCCACCGAGCAGCTCATCGACCGCCTCGGCCTGGGGCTCGCCGGGCTGGTCAACATCCTGAACCCGGACCGCATCATCCTCGGCGGACTGCACCGCGAGCTCCTGGAGGCCGACCCGGAGCGGCTGCGCGCTGTGGTGGCGGAGCGCAGCCTGTGGGGCCGGAGCGGGGGCGTTCCGATTCTGCCGTGCACACTGGACCACAACAGCCTGGTCGGGGCGGCGGAGTTGGCGTGGCAGCCGGTGCTGGACGATCCGCTGGCGGCGCTTTCGGCCGCCTGAACCGGTCAGTCCGTGCGGAGGGCGGCTGCCAGAACGCGCAGCGGTGATCGGCCGCGAAACCGGTGGTGGGCGCGGTCCGGTCCGGTGCCAGCACCTGGACGTGGTCGCGGTCTGCGGTGTACCGCGGCCAGCGGGGCGCGCCCGGCCCGTTTGGGGTCACCGGTGGCGGCGAACCGCGCCCAGTAGCCGGTCATCGTGGCGGACAGGCCCGTACGCACGGCCGTCACCACCGCCGTCCCGTGGGCAGCGCGTTCAGGCCGGGTGCGGACAGATGGAGCACCTGGTACCGGTCGCCGGGCTCCGATGGCGGTGCCGACTCCTCCCAGAGCGTGAAGTGGATCAGTTCCCAGCCGCGTGGGTCGATGCCGAGGGCCGTGGTGTGGACGCCGTCCTTACGGGCGCGCTCGGCCAGCCGCGCCAGCGCGCCCTCGACGGCGGAGGCGGGATCGGCGGCGGCCGGGACCGGCTCGGCGTGGCGGGTGGCGGCGCTCGGCACGGCACCCGCGGCCGGGCCACGCTCGAAGGCGAGCCCCTGCCAGTGCTCGACCGGGGGCCTGCCGAAGTCCCGGACGATGCCCTGGAATCCGGGGCCCCACAGAAAGCGGTTCATGGCCTCGGGTGCGGTCCACAGATAGAACGGCGCGTACTGATGGACCGGCGAGCCGTCCACACCGCGCTCCCGGATGCCGTACGCCTTGAGGCCCAGCCCTGAGAAGTCGTCGAGCAGTGGCCCCTTCGTCTCCACCCGGTGCCGGATGATCTTCATGTCGTAGTCGGCGGGCAGGGTGATCCGGTACTGCATGGCGAGCATCGGTGAACTCCTGTCGGCGGGGCGCGTGTTCACATGCGGTCGTTCTGGGCTCCTTTAATCGTACACACTAGTAGGTACAGAACGAGCCGGGCCGGTGCGCGTACTCCCCGGGAGGTACCGGAACTGTCGTCGGCCGTACGACGACCAGGGCACCGTAAGGGAGTGATCCTCGGGAGTGGTCACGAGATGAGGGCCATGAGAAACCCACTCCCGAGGAGCGCGATCACCATGAACACCCTGGCGCACGGCTTCGCCGACGGCGATGGCCCCGGACCGTGGATTCTGCTCGTCCCGCTGATGTGGGCGCTGGTCGTCGGCGGCGCGGTCTTCGTGCTGCGGCGCGCCGGATGGCGCGGGCGCGCCCCCTGGCGGCACGGCCCCGGCCCCGTGGACTTCGGCGAGCGATCGCCGATCGCGGTGCTGGGCCGTCGCTTCGCGGCCGGTGAGATCGACGAGGACGAGTACTGGCGCCGACTGTCCGTCCTGGACGAGCAGTTCGGCCGTCATGCGACGAAGGGCGGGGCCCTCTGACGGCGACGGAGGAGGCCGGGGCGGTACGGGCCGCCGGGCGTATCCGGGCTGTCCCGCCTCGCTGGAGGCGGGACGCTCGCATGCTCAGCGGGAGGCTGCCGACCGGGCGGCCGCGGGGGCCCGCTCGTGCACCGCGGGCGCCGGAGCGGCGGCGGCCGGGGCCGATGCGGCAGCAGCGGGGGCCGGTGCCGCGG
>NZ_JAAAYH010000675.1:0-3220 GCF_018035285.1 Streptomyces sp. MK37H
CCCCACCTGGAGGCGGCGTGAGACCCGGCGCGGTGCGAGGGGCCTGCCCGGCACGGCGGGCAGGCCGAGTGCGACCGGTTGCGCCGCACTCATCCCATCCGGTTCCGCCGCGCTCGTCCCATCCGGTTCCGCCGCGCTCATCCCGTCCGGTTGCGCCGCACTCATCCCGTCACCCATGGCTTCCGGCGGCGGTCTCCCGGGCGGCCCGCAGCGACTCCTTGAGGGAGCCCATGGTCGCCAGGACCGCGGTGGGCTCATAGCCGCAGTGGGCCATGCAGTTGTCGCAGCGCGGATCCTTGCCGCGGCCGTAGCTGTCCCAGTCGGTCTCCTCCACCAACTGGCGGTAGGTCGGGACATAGCCGTCGCTCATCAGATAGCAGGGGCGCTGCCAGCCGAAGAGGGAGTAGTTGGGGATGCCCCAGGCGGTGCACGGGAAGTCCGTCTTGCCCTCCAGGAAATCGAGGAAGAGCGGGCTGTGGTTGAGCCGCCAGCGGCGCCGGTTGCCCCCGGCGAACGCCTTGCGGAACAGCTCGCGGGTCTGCTCGACGCCCAGGAAGTGCTCCTGGTCGGGCGCCTTCTCGTACGCGTAGGCGGGCGAGATCATCATCTCGTCCACCTCGAGCTCGTCATTGAGGAAGTCGAGCACGTCGATGACGGTCTGCGGGGTGTCGGTATTGAAGAACGTGGAATTGGTGGTGACCCGGAAGCCGCGCCGCTTGGCCTCCTTGATGGCCTCCACCGCCTCGTCGAACACCCCCTCCTTCGCCACCGATTCGTCGTGCCGCTCCCGCAGCCCGTCGATGTGCACCGCGAAGGCGAAGTACGGAGACGGCTTGAACAGATGCATCTTCTTCCGCAGCAGCATCGCGTTGGTGCAGAGGAAGACGTACTTCTTCCGCGCCACCAGCTGCCGTGCGATCTCGTCGATCTGCGGGTGCATCAGGGGTTCGCCGCCCGCGATGGACACCATCGGCGCACCCGACTCCAGCACCGCGCCCACCGCCTGGGCGACCGGCATGCGCTGCTTGAGCACCCCGGCCGGATGCTGGATCTTCCCGCAGCCCTCGCACTTGAGATTGCACGCGAACAGCGGCTCGAGCTCGACAATCAACGGGAACTTGTCCCGCCGCTTGATCATCTTCTGTTCAAAGAGATACGTCGCGACCCGGATGGTCTGGCGGAGTGGCATGGCCATCTAGCTCACCTCCTGGGAGCAGCGAAGAACGGTGCCAGTGAAAGAAAGCGGGAAGAACGGTCCGAAGAACCCGGAAAGCCGATATTCCACCGCGTAGCGTGCCGATTCGGACGAGTTCATGTTGAGGAGCGTCCACGACCACCCGGACGGCCGCAACCGGACGGACGCCGTGGCCGACGGCGGTGCGCAGGGTCGCGGCGGACTCCATGTCCACCGCGATGGCGCCGGTGCTGTGCAGCGCGGCCCGCTCCGCGCCGCGCACCACATGGTCCGAGCCCACGACCGGGCCGATGTGGACGGCCCGGCGGGGGCCGCCGGGGAGGGGATGTGACAGGGCGTCGGCGAGGATCCGGGTGCCGGTGCACACGGTGCGGCCCGCCGGATCGCGGGTCTCGTCGGCCACGACGAGGTCCCCGGGGTGCATGCCCGGGGCCAGCCCGGCGCAGAAGCCGGTGGCGATGACGGCGGTGGGCCGCCCCCCGGGTTCACCGGGCTCACCGGGCTCACCGGGCCTCCCGGTGAGCGCCCGGGTCACGGCGCGCTCGGCCGACTGCGGTCCCATGCCCGTGCGCAGCACGGTCACGGCCCCGGCGGCGGCGCCGAGGCCGGCGCCGCGCAGGGCGAACCGCTCGATGCCGAGCGCACAGGCGATCAGCAGCGAAGCACCGCCGGCCTCCGCGGCCGGATCGGCGGACATCAACTGCTCCGCGGTCGCGCCCCGGTGGGCTCGCCGTGGACATACCGGCCCAGTGCCGTCACCGGGAAGACCTGCCTGTACAGGTGGTAGTTGATGGAGAAGTCCCAGGGGAAGCCGGTGCCGGTGAAGTACGGCTCGTCCCAGGAGCCGTCCTGCCGCTGGGTCCCGGCGAGCCAGGTGATCCCACGCTCGACGGCCGCGCCGTCCCGCTCCCCCGCCGCCAGCAGCGCGAGCAGCGCCCACGCCGTCTGCGAGGCGGTGGAGGCACCCCGGCCCATCCACTCGGCGTCGAGGTAGGAGCGCTGGTCCTCGCCCCAGCCGCCGTCCTCGTTCTGGACTCTCTCCAGCCAGCGGACGGCCCGGCGGACGGCCGGATGGGAGGCGGGGACGCCCGCGGCGATCAGCGCGGGGACGACGGAGCCGGTGCCGTAGACGTAGTTGGTGCCCCAGCGGCCGAACCAGGCGCCGCTCGGCTCCTGCTCGGACAGCAGCCAGGAGATGCCGCGCCGGGTGCGGGCGTCGTACGTCCGCCCCTCGTGCGCCAGCATCTCCACGACATGCGCGGTGACATCGGCCGACGGCGGGTCGATGACCTCACCGAAGTCGCAGAACGGCAGCTTGTTGGGGAGCGGGCTGGTGTTGTCGACGTCGAACGCGCCCCACGCCCCGTTCTTCGACTGCATGCCCAGGGTCCAGCGCATGGCGCGCCGCACGGCCGCCTCGATCCGCTCGGGCTCGGGGTGGTCGACCCGGCGCAGCGCCAGGATGACCTCGGCGGTGTCGTCGATGTCGGGGTAGTTGTCATTGTGGAATTCGAACGCCCAGCCGCCGGAGGGCAGCCCGGGCCGCCGGACCGACCAGTCGCCGGGCCGGTCGATCTGCTCGGTCAGCATCCAGTCGGCGGCCTTGACCAGCGCCGGGTGGTCGGCGGCGAGACCGGCGTCGGCGAGCGCGATGGCGGCCAGGCAGGTGTCCCAGACCGGGGACTGACAGGCCTCGATCATCCGGCTGCCGTCCTCGCGCCACACCGCGAACCGGTCCAGCGACTCCAGACCGGCGCGCATCACGGGGTGGTCGAGGTCGTAGCCGAGCAGATGGAGGGCGATGACGGAGTAGACGGCGGGGGGCTGGATGCCGCCCCAGCAGCCGTCGTTCTCCTGCCGCTCCACGATCCAGCGGGCGCAGGAGCGCAGCGCGGCCCGGCGCAGCGGGCGGAAGGCGACCTTGTGGTAGGCGTGCAGCGCCCGGTCCAGCCGCTGGAAGGCGCCGTCCCAGGAGGCGACGGGGGCGAGCGGGCGCGGCGGATTGGGTCTGCGGGGGTCGGTGTG
>NZ_JAAAYH010000676.1:0-3215 GCF_018035285.1 Streptomyces sp. MK37H
GGGCCCCGGTCGACGGTCGGTCAGGAGCCAGAGACGTGCCGTCTCCTCGAGTTCTTCGAGGACGGCGAGGGCGGCGGCCGCGTTCGGACCCCAGACCACGGGGCCGAGCCGGTCGAGCAGGACGGCCCTGATCGGCGTGTGGCTCGCCAGGTGGTCGGCGATCCGGGCGGTCACCAGATCGGCCACGCGCGGGTCGCCGGGCCGCTGGTAGGGGATGAGCGGAACGTGCCCCACCTTCATCACGAAGTACGGCGTGATGGGCGGGAGCACGTCGTCCTGGCTCCACACCCCGGCCAGGGTGAGCGCGACCAGGTGGGTGGAGTGGGTGTGGATGATGAACCGGGCCGTGGGGTCGGCCGCGTAGATGCGCCGATGGAGCGTCAGGGTCTTGCTCGCACGGTCGCCCGCGCGCTGCTCACCCTGGGCGTCGACCAGCGCGAGGCGGTCGCGCTCGAGGAAGCCCAGGGCGGCGTCGGTGGGTGTGATCAGATGGCCGTCGCCGATCCGGGCGCTGATGTTTCCGGCGCTGGCGTGCACATAGCCCCGGTTGAACAGGCTCGTGCCCACCCGGACGATCTCGTCACGGGCCTCGTCCACGGCGGTGCCGAGGAGCTCGGTCATGAGACCTCCCGGTCGAGCAGGGCGAAGGAGTCGGTGAAGAACGCGGGGCCACCGAAGTTGCCGGACTTCAGCGTGATGTGGAGGGTGTCCCCGCCGGGCAGCGCCGCCGCACACCAGGGCACACCGGGGTCGATCTGCGGTCCGATGCGCAGTCCGGTGATGCCGAGCGCCCGGACGACCGCTCCCGAGGTCTCGCCGCCCGCGACGACGAGTTGACGCACACCGCGCTCCACCAGGCCCTCGGCCACGCGGGCCAGGGTCCGCTCCACCAGCTCGCCGGCCTCGGCGGCGCCGAGCCGGGTCTGGACGGTGCGGACCGACTCGGGCGCCTCGGTGGAGTAGAAGAGGACGGGCCCGTCGGCCAGATGGCATCCGGCGAAGGCGAGCGCCTCGCCGGACACGTCCTCACCGGCCGCGATCCGCAGCGGATCCACGCTGAACGCGGGACGGCCGGTGCGCAGGAACTCCTGGACCTGCTGGTTGGTGGCGGCGGAGACCGATCCGGAGATGACGGCCCGGTGGCCGCCGGGCACCGGCAGCTGTGCGGCGGCGTGGGACGGTGTGAACCCCCAGTTCGCGGGCAGTCCGATGGCCAGGCCCGAACCGGCGGTCACCAGGGGCATCCCCTGGACCGCCGCGCCGAGCCGCACCAGGTCGTCGTTGGAAACGGCGTCGACGATGGCGATTCCGGCACCCTGCTCGCGCAGTTCGTCGATCCGGGCCCGGACCGCCGTGGCATCGCGGCCGACCACCGTGTGGTCGATCAGGCCGACCGCTCGTGTGGTCTGCGCGCCGAGGACCGAGACCAGATTGGGGTCGGTCATCGGGGTGAGCGGGTGATGGCGCATACCGCTCGCGCTGAGCAGCACATCGCCGACGAAGAGATGGCCCTTGAAGACCGTGCGCCCGTTGTCGGGGAACGCGGGCGTGGCGATGGTGAAGTCGGTGCCGAGCGCGTCCATCAGGGCCTCGGTGACCGGCCCGATATTGCCGGCCGGTGTCGAGTCGAAGGTGGAGCAGTACTTGAAGTAGATCTGCCCGGCGCCCGCGGACCGCAGCCAGGCGAGGGCCCGCAGCGAGGCGTCGACGGCGTCGGCGGCCGGAACGGTCCGCGACTTGAGCGCGATGACCACGGCGTCCGCGTCCACCGGCCGCTCGGCGCCGGCCGGCGGTACATCGATCAGCTGGACCACGCGCATGCCCGCCCGCACCAGGTTGTTGGCCAGGTCGGTGGCGCCGGTGAAGTCATCGGCGATGCAGCCGAGTCGGATGCCCATATCAGGCCTCCACCGGCTGGGGCAGATCGATCCCGGGGAAGATCTTGATGACCGCGCTGTCGTCCTCCGAGCCCAGACCGGACGCCGACGCCTGGAGGAACATCTGGTGAGCGGTGGCGGCCAGGGGGAGCGGGAACTTCTCCGGCCGTGCCGAATCGAGGACGAGCCCCAGGTCCTTGACGAAGATGTCGACCGCGGAGAGCGGCGTGTAATCACCGGCGAGCACATGCGCCATCCGGTTCTCGAACATCCACGAGTTGCCCGCGCTGTGCGTGATGACCTCGTAGAGCGCCTCGGCCGGGACACCGGCCTTCAGGCCCAGGGCCATCGCCTCGGCCGCCGCGGCGATGTGCACCCCCGCGAGCAGCTGGTTCACGATCTTGACCTTCGAGCCGAGACCGGGCTGCTCGCCCAGGCGGTAGACCGTGCTGCTCATGGCCTCCAGCACCGGGTCGGCGACCGCGTACGCCGCGGCGGGGCCCGACGTCATCATGGTCAGCTCACCGGCCGCCGCACGCGCGGCGCCACCGGAGATGGGGGCGTCCAGGCAGAGCACACCCCGCTCGGCCAGACGCCCCCCGAGTTCCGCGGACCAGCCCGGGTCGACCGTGGAGCACATCACGTAGACGGTCCCCGGGCGGAGCCGGTCGGCGGCCCCGTCGGCGCCGAACAGCACCGATTCCACCTGCGCCGCGTTGACCACGACACTGACCACGACGTCCACCGCGGCCGCCAGGTCGCCGGGGGAGGCGTACGCCGTTCCGCCGTCGCGGGCGAAGTCCTCGGCCACCTCCGGCCGCAGATCGTGGACCCCGATGTCGTAGCCCGCCGTGCGCAGGCTGCGCGCCATGCCGAGTCCCATGGCCCCGAGGCCCACCACGCCCACGCGCGGCCGCGCCGGCCTGTCCTGGTCGCTCATGCCCCTCCTCGTCCTTGCTGTGCTTATGGGGGAGCGCCGCCGCTCGCTGTGGTGTCCGGGGCGCGATCGGCCCCGGCTGCCTGCGGCGATCGGGTCATATGATGACCTGAAGACAAGGCTCCCGCATACTGTGACGTCCATCACAGGAGGCGGGGTGAGGGGAGGTGGAGTCGGGTGGGACGTGGCGCGGCCGGGCGTGGTGTGTCCGGCTCGGACGTCAGGCGGCCACCTGGGGGCGGCGCCGGGGGTCAGACACTGGCCGGGTGTCAGGGCGCGATCTGCCCCTCGCGCACCAGCTCGCGTGCTGGAGCGGCGCCGCGAGGGAGTGCGTCTGACCGCCGTCGGCCACCTCGTCCTGCGGCGCGCCACTGCCGCGCTCGACCAGATCGACACGGCGG
>NZ_JAAAYH010000677.1:0-3213 GCF_018035285.1 Streptomyces sp. MK37H
GGCGGCCCACCCGGTCTATCGGTGCGGATTGCCTGCGATGCAGAGGTAGACCACGAACACCAGCAACGTGGGAATCGAGCTGACCAGCAGGCCCAGTCGGGCGGCGCGGAAGGCGAGAAGCCCGGTCCTCATTGGGAGGGACTGTCGGCGGTGCTGCACGCCGCGTCACCCCCTGATCGAGTCCGCCGCGCAGCTTCCTCGTGGGCGTGCAACAGTGCCTCGCCCTGTGAGCAGATGGCGCCGGGAGTCCGGCAGGCCAGGCATCCGGCGGCGTGTTCCAGGGCGGCGCGCCACGTGTGCGCGGCGGCCGGACCAGTGGTGAGGGCTTCGGGGGCGGTCATGCCGTCAGCTCCTCCAGCAGAGGGTCGGACTCCGGGTCCTTGGCCAGCAGCTCGTACCTTCGGCGCGATACGTCCAGCAGTGCGGCGCTCGCCTGGGGATCCTTGGCGGCGGCGAGCCCGGCGTCCATGGAGCTGCGCGCCGCCTGACTATCCGCTCCGGTGGTGTAGATGGCGCTCCAGGTCTCCTCGACGAAGAGCTCTTGCCCGTGGAGCTGGAAGCGGTGCAGGGTGCCCGGGGGCGGGATGACCCCGGCCTGGAAGGGCACCACCAAGATCTGCGGGCCGTACCGGGAGGGGCCCCCAGGCGCTGGAGGTAGGCCATCTGCGCTGCCATGGCTGCCGGGTTCGCGAACGTCCGCAAGAGCATTGCCCCGTCGAGGATGACGGTGACGTCCAGCCGTGTCTGGCCCGGGAGCACGGCGTGCACCGGGATCCGCGGGGGTTGGGTGGCGGTTGCAGAAGGGCCAGATGGTCCACGGGGCATCCCACGGTCTGCACGATGCGCGGCACGATGACCGAGGCGTAGACGCAGATCGCCGACGAGTGGTGCTCGCACGCGCGCAGCCGGTCCACCCAGCCCTCGTCGTCATCGCGAATGGTGCCTGGATCGCGCTCGAGACCTCTCGACTGCCGGCCTGACCATTGCAGCGCGCCGACGATGGTGGCGAAGTTGGTTGCCCCGTAGAACCTGGCCAAAGTGTCCACGTCCTGCCAGCGCTGTGCCACCTGGCCAGCTCCATCCGGCTCAGCTTGGCCGCCGAGCTGCGGATCGTCTCGGCAGCTTCGGACAGCTTCAGGCCGTTGGCGAGCCGGAGAGACCGTAGATATGCGCCCAGGACGAGCGGCGCGGGCCCGCGGTCGGGGACGGTGCCGGGGTTGGTGGTCACCGGCCGACCTCCCGGTCAGTACCGAGCTCGGCAGCGACGGCCTGGGCCAAGGCCCCGCGCAGGATGGCGATGCTGGTGAGGTAGCGGTCGGGCCCGAGCGGGACGCGCCAGTGCAGCGCCGGCCCGGTGGTGCGGTCGATGGGGGGAATGCCGATGTAGGAGATCGGGGCCCCGTTGAGTGCCTGCACCTGCGGGAGGCGCCGCCAATACTGGGCACTCCCCGCCGTGATCAGCCAGTACATCTGCGCGTAGTCGGCGATGACCGCGCCGGTCGCTTCGCCGAGTACTTCCAGCGCTCGCTCACCGACGAACGCAGGGACGCGGATGGCATCCCACCATTCGCCTACGGGTAACGCCTCGATCTCGGTGTTCGGCGGCTTCCACGGCAGAGCTCTGGTCATCATGGTCGGCTCCATGCACGGACAGTGTGTTGACCATCACAGAGTGCCGACGCAGGAAGGCCGGAACTATCAGAGGTGACTGATAGTTCCGGCCAGGGGTTGACTGTGCGTTATGCGCCCAGCCAGGCGCCGAATCCGGTGAACGTCTCGGGCATCGACCGACGGGCGTGCGCCAGACCGGCGTATGTCTCCCGAACCAGCGGGTGGTACCGCGTCTGCTGCGGCGCCACCTTCCGCGCCTTCCGCAAGCTCTTGAACGAGTCTTCCGTCCGGCCCATCCACAACTGTGCCCGAGCAACCTCGGCGTGGTGGTGGGCCAGTCGCGACGGGGGCCAGTCTTCCGGCACCGTCAGCCCCTCCGCTGCCTCGACCGCCTCGGGGTACATGTCCCGCTCAGCCAGCGAGCTGACCTTGTGGACGCCCACATTGGTCGGACCGAACGCGAGCCAGTGGGTTTCGACCGCCTCGCCCGTGCGCTTGGCCAGCCGTTCGGCCTCGGCCAAGTGCCCGTCAGCGGCGGCACCATCCTTGCTGCGGGCGGACAGCACCGCCGCGCCCAGGTGAAGCTGACCAGTCACCACGTCGCGCTCACGGCTCGACACCGCCTGCTCCATCGTGGACATCCCAATGGTGATCAGCCGCTGACCCGTCCCGTACTGAGCGGCCCGCAGGTAAACGAGGGCGCGCATGTACTGGCGCATCCCGCTCAGCACCGGGTCGGATGCGCGCTGAGCCGCCCACTCCACCCGGTCCAGTGCCACGGTGCACAAGTCCGCGTAGCCCAGCTTCGTCGTGACGTCATACGCCGTCCGGTAGGCAGACGCGAGGATCTGCCAGGCCCCGTCCGTGCCCACCGTGTACGCCGCGGCGGTGGCCTCGTAGATGAGTCCCGGCAGCTCGGCCGCCACGGTCTTCAGGTCCGTGGCGCGTACCAGCCTGCACAGCCGCTCGGTTTCGCCGCGCAGCTCGTCGAGCCCACGGGGGGCAACCTCGGGATCGGCGCCGAGGTCGTACACATCCAGGGCCTCGCGGATGGGCTGGATCAGGCCGTCGAGCTGGTCGCGGCGCAGCTCGTTGAGGTAAGGCTGGCCGGTGAGATCGGAGACGGGCACGGACAGGGCGCGGGCCAGGGCGCCGATAACAGATGGACTGGCAGGCATGTGGCCCTGCTCAACCTTGGTGAGAGTGCTGTACGAGACGGCGCTCTTGTCGGCCAGCTCGCGCTGTGTCAGGTGGCGGGTTTTGCGCGCCTTAGCGATCCGCGCTCCGGTGTGCTCTTCGATGCTCTGTGGCATGCCGAACTCCGTTCTGAATCGACATCAGAACGGTACCCCTGGCTGGCTCTGGAGGTGCTCTCGATCGGCCCCCGCTTGACTGCGGGGGCCGGCGGGGTTCCTTGCGCCAGCAGAAACAACGAAGAGCCCCCAGTCGTCAGGCGAATCGCACTGCACAAGTTTAGGTATGCGCAGAGCGGAGCCTCTTGCAGTGCGTTCCAGGCTGGCGGCGAACGCTGGCAGCGTTGCGATCAACGTGCCGATAAGAATTCGATGCGAAGTAGGCCCTCGGGGCGCCGGGGTGTTCGCG
>NZ_JAAAYH010000678.1:0-3211 GCF_018035285.1 Streptomyces sp. MK37H
CTGGGTGGCCCGGGTCCTGGCGAAGGGGCGTCGGGACCGCCGTGAGGAGGTCGGGGATGCCCGGTTCCGCGAAGGCGATGACGGTGGCCACGGTGGGGGGTCTGGTGCTGGTGACGGCCTACACCGTGGCTCTGGGGAGCAACGGCTGGCTCTGGTTCAGCTGGGTGGTGCTCGGACTGCTGACCGTGGGGGTCGTGGCGGCCCGGGGCTGAGACGCGGGGCCCTCACCGGCCTTACGGGGCTGATCTCTACCGGGCGGAGGACCCCTTCGGAGCGGATCCCGAGGGCCTGCCCAGCAGCCACCGCCATAACGCCACCCACCACGGGACGCGCCCGGGGGCGGCCGACTCGGGGCCCTCGGTGCCGGACCATGCCGGGGCCGCCGTCTCCTCCGGTATCGAGGGCACCCGCTGCCGAGGGGTGAGGAGGACCTCGACGGGGAGGTCCATGATGTCCGGCTCGGGGCGCCGGGGCATGAACTCCACCGGCAGCTCGACGAGATGGCGGGAGATCCAGGACGAGAGCCAGGTCAGCGCGGACTCGTCCACGGCCAGCCGCAGATCGGGCAGGCGCAGCAGCAGGGTGTCGATGGCGGTGTCCGTGATGGCGCGGCCGATGTCCTGCCCCGGGCATTCATGGGGGCCGCCGCTGAAGGCGAGATGGGACCGGTTGCCGTACATGGGCGCGGCGATGTCGGGGCGGATGGCCGGGTCGACGTTCCCGGCGGCCAGCCCCAGCAGCAGCATGTCCCCGGCCTTGATCCGCTGACCGCCCAGCTCGGTGTCCCCGGTGGCCCAGCGGCCGGGGACGACCGTGAGCGGGGGCTCGTTCCACAGCACGTGCTCGATGGCGTCCGGCAGCGTCATATGGCCGCCGGCCAGGGACGCGCGGAAGCGCGGGTCGGTGAGGACCATGCGCAGCGTATTGGCCATCAGATTGGTGGTGGTCTCGTTGCCGGTGAGCAGCACCAGCCGCAGATGCTGGACCACCTCCTCCTCGGTGAGGCCGGAGGGGTGGGCCAGCAGCCAGGACGCCAGGTCCTCGCCGGGTTCGGCGCGCCTGCGGTCCACCAGGCCCTTGAGGGCGTCGGTGACGTACGCGTCGCTGCGCAGGGCCGTCTCGGTGCCCTTCATCAGGTCCCGGGTGGCCTCGACCAGCCGAGGGCCGTACTCGTCGGGCATGCCCAGCAGTTGGGTGAGGACGAGCATGGGCAGCTGCTGGGCGAAGGCGGTGACCATCTCCGCGCCTCCGTCGGCGCAGAAGTCGTTCACCAGCTGGTGGGTGAAGCGGGTGACATGGCGGCGGATCCCGCGGCGGTCGAAGCGCCCCATGGACTCGGTGAGCGCGGCCCGCAGCCGCTCGTGCTCGTCGCCGTCGGCGAAGGTGCACATGGGCTGCCAGCCGACCACCGGCAGCAGGGGTGAGTCGGCGGCGATCCTGCCGTCCTTCCAGGCGTGCCAGTGGCGGGAGTCGCGGGAGAAGCGGGAGGGGGTGCGGGAGACCTCCAGGTTCTCGCGGTAGCCCAGCAGCAGCCAGGCCGGTATGTCACCGTCGAGCACGATCGGGGCCACCGGGCCGTGCTCGGCGCGCAGCCGCTCGTACAGCCCCATCGGGTCCTTCTCGTTCTCGGGCCCGAGGAGGTCCACCAGACCGCCGTCTCCGTCGGAGAGCGCGGTGTGAGCGGGGCACCGGGTGGGCGGCAGATCGGCGGGCCCGGTGCCGGGGTCGTCGGGATGAGGAGTCACGGTGTCTCCGGGGTCACGGTGTGGAGGGATTGCAGATGGCGCACGAGGGCGAGGAGGGTGTTGCGGCTGGAGGCCCGGTCGCGGGCATCGCAGTCGATCATCGGTACGGAGTCGGGCAGGTCCATGGCCGCGCGCAGGTCCGCCATGGGGTGGACGGGGGCCTCGGGGAACGCGTTGACCGCGACCACGAAGGGCACCCCGCGCTCCTCGAGCCGCCCGACCGCGTCGAAGCTGACCTCCAGACGGCGGGTGTCGATGAGGACCACGGCGCCCAGGGCGCCCTCGAAGAGGCCGTTCCACAGGAACCAGAACCGCTCCTGACCGGGGGTGCCGAACAGATAGAGCACCAGCCGTTCGTTGAGGCTGATCCGGCCGAAGTCCATCGCGACGGTGGTCTCGGTCTTGCGCTCGATCCCCGCGATGTCGTCGACGCCGACCCCGGCCTGGGTCATGGTCTCCTCGGTGGTCAGCGGGCGGATCTCGCTCACCGAGCCGACCATGGTGGTCTTGCCGACGCCGAAGCCGCCGACGATCACCACCTTGACGGCGGCGGCCGCGGAGGCCGGGAGGGTGTCCTCGCTGCGCGGTCCGGCGATTCCCTCAGAGGTTCTGTAGTCCATGCATCACCGCCTGCAGCAGTTCGGGGTCGGGCAGCACGGCGGCCGGGACCGGCGCCCTGACCTCCACCCGGTCGTCCCGCAGCAGCCCCGCGAGGAGCACGGTGACGATGGAGACGGGCAGGACCAGATACGCGGAGATCTCGGCCACCGAGAGCGGGAACTGGCACATCCTCAGCACGGCCGCGGCCTCGGGGGCCGTCCCCGGCTCCGGTTCGGCGCGCGCCACGATCAGGCTGACGAGTTCGACGGGCCGGTGCCGGGGTTCCTGCGGCGCGCGGCCGCGGCTCACGGTGTAGAGCCGCTCCGGGCCGCCCTCGTCCCACGGCTTGCCGGGCTCGCTCATGTCACGCGTCCGTCGACCCGCGGCGGGCTGCTGAGGTGCTCCCCGAGCCGGGCGACGAGATCTCTCATGCACTGGCCCATCAGCCCGGCGTCCACGCTGTCCTCGGCGAGCACCGCCAGATACGAGCTGGTACCGGCCGCCATCAGATAGAAGAACCCGCCGTCGACCTCGATGACCACCAGCCGCATCCGGCCGTCCCCCTCGGGGAATTCGGCGGCGATCGCACCGGAGAGGCTCTGCAGCCCGGCGCAGGCGGCGGCCAGGCGGTCGGCGGTGTCCTTGTCCGTGCCGACCTGGGCCATGCACAGGCCGTCCGAGGACAGCAGGACCACGTGCCGGGTCTCCGGAACGCTGGACGCCAGGTCCCGGAGCATCCAGTCCATGTTGAACCGCGGTTGCGTCACTTGCCTACTCATCCTTGTCCGACGTGTTCGGGGTGCTTGAGCTGTCCGGGGTGCTGGGGGACTTCCGGGGGTCCGGCGCGTCCGTGGCGGCGTCCGCCG
>NZ_JAAAYH010000679.1:0-3200 GCF_018035285.1 Streptomyces sp. MK37H
CGTGGTCCGCCGGACACCCCGTAGCCGGGCGGTCCCGGCGACACGCATACGGCCTCCGCAGCGCGGCTTTGCGGCGCGGCTTTGCGGCGCGGCCTTACGGCGCGGTGCCCAGCATCCGTTTGAGCAGGTCGCGCAGCACCGTCCGCTCCTCGTCCGAGAGCTCCGCCAGCGGTTCGCGCGCGAAGTCGAGCGAGCCCCGGAGCCGCTCGGAGGTCTCCCGGCCCGACTCGGTGGCGGCGGCCAGCTTGACCCGGCGGTCGGCCGGGTCCAGGCGGCGCTCGGCGAGGCCGCGCGACTCCAGGCGGTCCACGATCCCGGTGACGTTCGACGGCTCGCACTTCAGCTGCTGGGCGAGCCGTCGCATCGGTGTCGGCCCGCCGGCCAGCAGGCCCAGCACCCGGGCCTGTGCCCCGGTCAGGGAGTGCTTGGCCGCGGCCTCCTCGTATTCCTCGTGATAACGGGCCACGATGGTGCCGATGAGCTCGACGACCTCGAGGGTCAGCGGGTCGATGCGGGACGTCATGCCCACCAGGTTACCCATTTACTTGACAACATGAAATATCCAGCAGCATGATTGTTTCATCTGCTGAAACGTAGGAGAGGCCCTTCCATGTCCGTCATCCCCACCACCGGCCGTGAATGGCACCTGGTCGCCCGCCCCCAGGGGTGGCCGAAGCCGGAGGACTTCGCACTGCGCGAGGCCCCGGTCTCCGAGCCGGGCCCCGGGCAGGCGCTGGTCCGCAATCTCTACATGTCGGTGGACCCGTACATGCGCGGCCGCATGAACGACGTGAAGTCGTACACGCCGCCGTTCAAGCTGGACCGGCCGATGGAAGGCGGCGCGGTCGGCAAGGTCGTCGCCTCCAACGCGGAGGGCATCTCCGTCGGTGACCATGTCCTGCACTTCGGCGGCTGGCGTGAGTACGCGACGGTGGACGCCAAGAGCGCCGTCAAGGTCGACCCCGAGATCGCCCCGCTCCCCGCCTACCTCGGGGTGCTCGGCATGCCGGGTCTCACCGCCTACGCGGGGCTGCTGGAGGTCGCCTCCTTCAAGGAGGGCGACGCGGTCTTCGTCTCGGGCGCGGCGGGCGCGGTCGGCAGCGAGGTCGGCCAGATCGCCAAGCTCAAGGGCGCCTCGCGGGTGATCGGCAGCGCCGGTTCGGACGAGAAGGTCCGGGTGCTGCTCGACGAGTACGGTTTCGACGCGGCGTTCAACTACAAGAGCGGCCCGGTCGCCGACCAGCTGAAGGAGGCCGCGCCGGACGGGATCGACGTCTACTTCGACAACGTCGGCGGTGAGCACCTCGAGGCCGCCATCGGCCGCCTCAAGGTGCACGGCCGGGTCACCGTCTGCGGCATGATCTCGCAGTACAACGCCACCGAGCCAACCCCCGCCCCGCGCAACCTCGCGATGGTCATCGGCAAGCGGCTGCGGATCCAGGGCATGCTGGTCGCGGACCACCAGCACCTTCAGGAGCGGTTCTTCCAGGAGGTCGGCGGCTGGATCCGCGAGGGCAAGCTGCACTACCGCGAGACGGTCATCAAGGGTGTGGAGAACGCGGTGGAGGCCTTCCTCGGGATGCTCCGTGGGGAGAACACCGGAAAGATGATCGTCGCGTTCGAGGACTGACGGTTCGAGCGAACCGAGATCGGTCCGGCCGCCCCTGCCACCCGTGTGGCAGGGGCGGCCCCGGCTATCCCAGCACCACCGTTGTCAGCGACCGCCGCGGCAGCTCGACCGCCAGCCGTCCGTCGCGCACCCGTGCGGTTCCGACGCGGCTGAGCGCATGCGTCTCATCCGTCCGGTAGACCGCGCCCCGCGCGTCTCCGCCCCCACCGGCTCCGCCCCGTAGCGCGTAGTCCGCGCGCACCGGCTCCGCACCGGTGTTGAGGATCTCCAGGACCCGCCGGCCGTCCCGGTTCCGGAAGGCCGTCGTCTTCACCCCGTCCGCCCCGGAGTCCGCCGCGACCCGTACCGCCCCGGGCCGGATGAAACGGCTGTACGCGGCCAGGGCCCACAGCCGCTTGGAGACGTGGTAGTCCGGGCCGTCCAGCTGGATCAGCCCCCGGGTGGCACCCACCGACGCGCCGAACCAGTACACATACCCACTCGCCCCCGCGTCCGCGAGCGTCGTGTGGATCGCCTCCGCCACCGCCAGGCCGTCATAGCCTCCCGCCCGTCGCCCACCACCACCCTCAACCGAAGCGCTTCGCGCTCCTGCCTTGTTCTGGTCGTCCCATGCCTCGTTCCACGTCGTCCCGTTGGGGCTCCACTCCGACATCCAGGTGCGGCGGCTCGTCGGCAGGGGCTGGTCGGAGGGGGTGACATAGGGATGGCCCGTGTGCACCGCGACCTGGTCCGCGGCGGTGCTGTCGGCCTCGATCGCGGCGGAGAACGCCGCCTGCTCGTCCCATCCGGCCGCGTCGCAGCAGAGCAGATTGATCCCGGCCCGCCGCACCGTGGGGCCGATCGCCTTGATCACCTCGACCGCCTGTTCCGGGGTGAACCGCATCGAGGCGTAGGACGTGGCGAGGTCCGGCTCATTGGTGAAGCCGAGGTCGGTGATGCGTACGCCCTCCTGGCGGTAGAACTTCGCGTACTGCACCAGGTAGTCGGCGTACGCCCGTCGCCACTCCGCCTTCAGCGTGCCGCCGTTCGCGTCCGTCCCGTTCGTCTTCATATAGCCCGGCGCGCTCCAGGCGTCGGCGTAGAAGCGCTTCACGCCGTACCGCCGCGCCTCCTTGGCCAGCCACACCTGGCCCCCGTCGTCGCCGTCCCACTCATAGCGCGGGGGCGCGTCCGGGCCGCCCGGGTCGGTGGGCTGGATGGACTTCATGTGGTCGTAGACCTCGTCGGACGACGAGCCGATGCCGAGCCGCAGAATGCTCAACCCGGCGCCCGTGGTGCGGTTCAGCAGCAGATCCAGCACTTCGCGCTGATGCTCCGGGGTCAGGCCCTGTGCGCCGTGCATCAGATCGGCGCGCTGGAACGCCTGGGAGAAGCCGAAACCGTCGATGGGCTGGAGATGCCTTCCGAAATCCACGGTGCCGCCGCGGAGTGGTTCCGCGGCGGCGGACGGTGTGATGAGCGGGAGCAGTGCGGCGGCGAGCGCGCCGACGAGGGCTGTGCGGACCGAAGTGATCACGAAAACTTCCCTTCCCGGCTCCGAAAAGTTCCGGAACGTTTCCGTAACGTCGGC
>NZ_JAAAYH010000068.1:0-29238 GCF_018035285.1 Streptomyces sp. MK37H
CGACCTGCCCACATACGCCTTCCAGCGTGAGCGGTACTGGCTGGACGGAGGGGGCGGACCGGGTGGCGATCCGGCCGGTCTGGGGCTGACGGCCGCCGGGCATCCGCTGCTCGGTGCCGCCGTGGAACTCGCCGACGGCACCACGCACGTGCTCACCGGCCGGATCTCCACGCGGTCCCATCCATGGCTCGCCGAGCATGTGGTGGCGGGTGCGGTGCTGGCGCCGGGCGCGATGCTGGTGGAGTGGGCGCTGCGGGCGGCCGACGAGGTCGGCTGCGGCGGGGTGGAGGAGCTGGCGCTCCAGGTTCCGCTGGCACTGCCCGAGTCCGGTGGGCTGCGGGTGCAGGTGGTGGTGGGTGCCGCGGCGGAGGACGGGCGGCGTGAGGTGCGGATGTACTCGCGCCCCGACCGACCCGACCGTCCCGACGGACCCAACGGCGTCGGCCACGCCCTGGCCCTCGATTCCGGCCCGGACGCCGGGTGGGTGTGTCATGCCGTGGGCGTGCTCGCTCCAGCTGCCGAAGCCCCCGCACCGGTCGATGGCCTGGGCGGGGCATGGCCGCCGCCGGGCGCGGAGCCGCTGGACGTCGGCGCCTTCTACGAGCAGGTGATGGCGGCGGGGTACGGATACGGCCCGGCGTACCAGGGGCTGACGGCCGCGTGGCGCCAGGGCGGGGATGTCCTCGCCGAGGTGGCACTGCCCGATGCCGCCGGAGGCCGGGACGGATTCGGCATCCACCCGGTGCTGCTGGACGCGGCGCTGCATCCGTCACTGCTGATGGACCGGCCCGAGGGGCAGGAGGACGACGGCCAGGTGTGGTTGCCGTTCGCCTGGAACGGTGTGTCCCTGTGGGCCACCGAGGCGGCCACCGTACGTGTCCGGCTGTCGCGGGACGAGGAGCGGCAGTCGCTGCGGCTCACGGTGGCGGACACGGTGGGCGCACCAGTGCTGACGGTCGACTCACTCGTGACCCGTCCGGCCGCGACGGACCGGCTGCGCACGGCCACCCGTGCCGTGGACGGGCTGTTCACCCTGGACTGGACGCCACTGCCCGCTCCGGCCACCGCACCGTCCCCCGCCTCGGTGGTCGGCGACGGCGGTTGGGTGGTGCTGGGCGAGGACCGGCTGGGGCTGGCGGAGCCGGTCCAGGCGGGCACGGGTGATGCCGTGGCGTGCCATCCGGACCTGGAGGCGCTGATCGCGGCCGTCGATTCGGGCGAGCCCGCCCCTGCCGTCGTCCTGGCCCATCCGTACGCCGCCGAGAGCGGCCACGGGGACGGGCTGGAGGCGACCGAGGAGCTGCTGGGGCTGGTGCAGTCCTGGCTGCGGCGCCCGGCGCTGGCCGACACGCGGCTGGTGGTCGTCACACGGAGTGCGGTGGCAGCGGGCTGTGCCGGCAAAAGCACCGATAACGCCGACGACACCCACGACAACACACTGGACCCGTCCGGTGCCGGGGCATGGGGGCTGATCCGCAGCGCCCAGTCGGAGAACCCGGGCCGGTTTGTGCTGCTCGACCTCGCTGTGGGCCACGAGGACCGCGAGGGCCTCGTGGAGGCCGTGGTGCGCGCGATCGAGGCGCATGAGCCCCAGGTGGCGGTGCGGGACGGACGGGTGCTGGTGCCCCGGATGGTCCGCGCGACGGCCGCGGCCGGCCCGGCCATCGACGGCCAGGACGAGGAGGAGACCACCGGGCTGAACACCGATGGCACCGTGCTGATCACGGGTGGCACCGGCACCCTGGGCGCTCTGGTCGCCGAACATCTGGTGCGTACGTGGGGCGTCAGGCATCTGCTGCTGGTGAGCCGGAGCGGCCCGGAGGCCGCCGGTGCCGATGAACTCACCGATCGGCTGACCGAGTTGGGGGCTCAGGTACACATCACCGCGGCCGATGTCACCGACCCGGACGCGGTGGCCGATCTGGTGGCCGGGGTCGATCCCGCGCATCCGCTGACCGGTGTGGTCCACGCGGCCGGGATGCTGGACGACGCCGTCCTCACCACTCAGACCCCGGAGCGGCTCGCGCGGGTGTGGCGTCCGAAGGCCACGGCCGCGGCTCATCTGCACGCCGCGACCGCGGAGCTGCCGCTGTCCCTGTTCGTGATGTTCTCCTCAACAGCGGGCACACTGGGCGCCTCCGGGCAGTCCAACTACGCTGCGGCGAACGCCTATTGCGACGCCCTGGCCGCCCGGCGTCGCACCCTCGGTCTGCCGGGGCTTTCGGTGGCGTGGGGCCTGTGGGCGGACGCCAGCGGGATGACCGGGCACTTGGGGGAGACGGACCGGGCCAGGATGAGCCGGTCGGGCATCGGGGCGATGTCCAGCGAGCGGGCGCTGGGGCTGCTGGACGCCGCCGTACGCCACGGCCACCACCATCTGATCGCCATCGACCTGGACGTACGCGCCCTGGCGGGCCAGCCGGCGCTCACCCTGCCCGCTCCCCTGCGGGCGCTCACCGGTGGCGGTACGGCCCGGCGCACCGCGGCCACCGCCCGGCCGCACACCGACTGGGCCGGTCATCTGGCCGCGCTGCCGGTGGAGGAGCAGCGCCGTACGCTGCTCAATCTGGTCCTCACCCATGCCGCGGCGGCGCTGGGCCACTCCGACCCGGGGCGGATCCAGACCGAACGCGGCTTCCTGGAGCTCGGCTTCGACTCGCTCACCGCGATCGAGCTGCGCAACAGGCTGACGGCCGTGACCGGGCTGCGGCTGGCCACCACCCTCATCTTCGACCACCCGAATCCGGCCGCGCTCGCCGTCCATCTGCACGCGGAATTGGCGCCCGAGGATGTGGATCCGCTTCCCCCGATGCTGGGCGAAATCGACAGGCTGGAAAGCGCGCTGCTTTCCGTGGCCCAGGACGAGACGGCGCATGAGGCGCTGCTGAAGCGTCTTCAGTCCACGCTGTCGAAACTGGGCGCCCTGCACGGCGGCGGGGCGGAGGAAGGCCAAGCGGCCGGCCGTATTCAGGACGCCACGGCCGACGAGATCTTCCAGTTCATCGACCAGGACCTGGGCCGAAGCGAAAGCGACGGAGAGCACGCACATGGGGGCACACGGTGATTGATGAGCGAAGCCGGAAGAAGCTCATTCTCGAGCACAGCCGCCGGATGAACGCCGCGGATATCGACGGGCTTCTCGAACTCTACGCGGACGAGGTCACATTCGAGGATCCGGTCGGATCGGGGCGCAGGACCGGACGGGACGCCCTTCGCGCGCATTTCGAGGAGCTCGCCGCGGCGGGTATCACCGAGATTCCCGGTGAGCCGGTCGCGGGGCAGGACGGGGTGCATGTCCTGGTGCCGGTGACGGCCACCATGGACTATCTGCCCAAAGGCCCCGGCTTCGCCGAGCGCGGCTGGCTGACGACCCCGGATGCCCCGGAGAACTCCCGCATCACCTGGGACTACGTCCTGATGATGCGCGCGGGGGCCGGTGGCCTCATTCAGGAACTACAGATGTTCTGGGGGAGGTCGGACATTGGTATCGCCGGCTGATCCCCCACAACCCCGGCACCGCACAGGAGGCGTTCATGGCCGATGAGGCGACCCTCAAGAGGATGGCTCTGGAATACGCGCGGCGCATGAACGAGGGTGATGTCGAGGCCGTATTGGAGCTCTTCTCGGACGACATCGTCTTCGAGGACCCGGTCGGCGCGCCCCCGCTCATCGGAAAGGACGCGCTTCGCGAACACATCGCCTGGTCCATCGAATGCCAGGTGCACGAGACCCCGGGCCGTCCGGTCACTTCGATGGACGGCCGCAGGGTGGCGGTGCCGACCACGGTCACGGTGTACGCGCCGACCAAACTCACCTTCAGCATCATCGGCGTGATCGAACTCGGTGATGACGGTCTGGTCCATCACGCCCAGGCGTTCTGGGGCATCACGGATACCAAAGTGGGCGACGGCCCCGAACTCACCGGTGTCGCACATTTCATGGCGGTCACCCAGAACCTCGCCAAGATGGTCCAGGCCAAGAGCAGCCCCAGTCCGATGTAAAGCCGTAAGCGGTGAAGGGACGAAAGCGAAACCATGACCGAACCCACACACGGAATCGTTCTGGGCGGAGGCTGGGCGGGAATGCTGGCTGCCCATGTGCTGGCCCGCCATCTGGAGCGCGTCACCGTCGTGGAGCGCGATGTGCTGCCGGACGGCCCCCGGCACCGCAAGGGATCGCCGCAGGGACGTCATGTCCATGTGCTGTGGTCCAGCGGTGCGCGCATCGTGGACACGCTGCTGCCGGGCATGATCGACCAACTGCTCGACGCTGGCGCCCGCCGGATCGGATTCCATCAGGACCTGGTGACCTTGACGTCCCACGGCTGGCAGCACCGCTTTCCACCGCGGCAGTACGCCCTGATGTGCACTCGCCCGTTCCTGGACTGGAAGGTCCGCGACCGGGTGCTCGCCACCGGGCGGATCACCGTACGCCGGCGCACCGAGGTCCTCGATCTGGTCGGCGACGCCAAACGGGTCACCGGGGTCCGGGTGCGCGACATGGACACCGGGGCGGGTGAAACCCTGGACGCCGATCTGGTGGTCGACGCCTCAGGACGCGGTTCCCGGCTCCGGCACTGGCTGTCGGCGCTGGAGGTGCCGCCGCTGGAGGAGGACATCGTCGACGCGGGCATCGCCTACGCCACCCGCGTGTACCAGGGTCCACCGGGCGCCGCGGCCGGATTCCCCGCCGTCAACGTGGCCGCCGACCACCGGCTGCGCGAGCCGGGCCGGTTCGGGGTGGTGTATCCGCAGGAGGACGGCACCTGGATGGTGACCCTGTCGTGCACCCGGGGCGCCGGACTGCCCACCCATGACGACGAGTTCCTGCCCTACGCGCGGACACTTCGCCATCCGCTGGTCGCCGATCTCATCGCGCTCGCGAAGCCACTGACCTCGGTGGCCGTCTCGCGGGTCGGCGCCAACCGGAGGCTGTATCCGGAGCGGCTGGACATCTGGCCGGAGGGGCTGCTGGTGCTCGGGGACGCGCTGGCCGCGTTCAACCCGATCTACGGCCATGGCATGAGCTCGGCGGCTCGCGCGGCCGCCGCACTGGACACCGAGCTCCAGCGGTCCGGGATCGCCGGGGGAACGACGCACCGGGCTCAGCAGGCGATCAGCGCCACCGTGGACGACCCCTGGATCATGGCCGCGTCCAAGGACGTGGAGTACGTCAACTGCCGGATGAACACGACGGATCCGCGGCTGACAGGCGGGGCCGTGGCGCGGCAGCGCTTCTCCGATCTGATCGCCGACCGGTCGATCCGCTCCTCGGCGGTGTGTGATGTGGTGACCGACGTCATCAGCCTCACCGCACCGCAGTCCGAGCTGGCGTCCAGCGGCTTTCTGTCGCTGATGCAGAAGGACCGGGTCCTCCCGGAGCTCACGGAGCCACCGCTGACCGCCGATGAGCTCTCGCTGGTGGATCTGAGCCCGCGCAGCACAGTGGGTGCGGGCGGCTCATGAGCAACGAGGAAAAGCTCGTCGACTATCTCAAGTGGACCACCGCCGAGCTCCATGAGACCCGGCAGCGGCTGCGGGAGGTCCAGGAGGACCTCGAGGAGCCGATCGCCATCGTCGGCATGGCCTGCCGCTTTCCGGGCGGGGTGCGCACCCCGGCCCAGCTGTGGGACCTGGTGGCCGACGGGCGGGACGCCGTCTCCAGCTTCCCCACCGACCGGGGCTGGGACCTGGAGAACCTCTACCACCCCGATCCGGAAAACCACGGCACCTCGTATGTGCGGGCCGGCGGCTTCATCTATGACGCGGCCGACTTCGACGCGGAGTTCTTCGACATCGGCGCCCAGGAGGCGGCGGCCATCGAACCGCAGCAGCGGATGCTGCTGGAGCTGGCGTGGGAGGCGACGGAGAGCGCGGGCATCGATCCGCACACCCTGCGGGGCAGCCGGACCGGTGTCTACACGGGGGTGATGTACCACGACTACGCCTCGCGTCTGGACGAGATCCCCGAGGGTCTGCTGGGCCATGTGGGCAACGGAAACGCGGGCAGTGTGTCCTCGGGCCGGGTGGCGTTCACCCTCGGTCTGCAGGGCGCGGCGGTCAGCCTGGACACCGCGTGTTCGTCGTCGCTGGTGGCGATGCACCTGGCGGCCGGGGCGCTGCGACGGCGCGAGTGCACGCTGGCGCTGGCCGGTGGCGCCGCCATCATGTACACCGCGAGCGTGTTCCAAGTGGCCTCCAGCCAGCGCCAGTTGTCCCCCGATGTCCGGTGCCGGTCGTTCGCGGACGCCGCCGACGGCATGGTGTACGGGGAGGGCGCCGGTCTGCTGCTGCTGGAGCGGCTGTCGGACGCACGGCGCAACGGCCATGCGGTGCTGGCCGTGATCCGCGGCTCGGCGATCAACCAGGACGGTGCCAGTACGGGCATGGCCGCGCCCAACGGCCCCGCCCAGCAGCAGCTGATCCGCGACGCCCTGGCGAGCGCCCTGCTGTCCACGGGGGACGTGGACGCGGTGGAGGCGCATGGCACGGGTACCGCGTTCGGCGACTCCATCGAGCTCCAGGCGCTGCTCGCCACATACGGACAGGACCGTCCGGACGACCGGCCGCTGCTGCTGGGATCCATCAAGTCGAACATCGGTCATACGCAGGCCGCCGCCGGAATGGCCGGTGTGATCAAGATGGTGATGGCGATGCGCCGGGGCGTACTGCCGCGTTCGCTTCACATCGACCGGCCGACCCGGCTGGTGCACTGGCGCAAGGGCGCGGTGCGGCTGCTGACCGAGCGGATGGACTGGCCGCGGGTGGACCGGCCACGGCGGGCCGGTGTGTCCTCGTTCAGCGCCAGCGGCACCAACGCCCATGTGATTCTCGAAGAGTTCACCGAATCGGTGGAGGGCGCCGCCGACGGTGGCGCCCGCGACTCGGGGGTGATGCCGTGGGTGCTGTCCGCACGCGGCGCGGCGGCGCTGCGCGACCAGGCCCGAGCGCTGGCCACGCATATGGCGGTCACTCCCGGGCTGTCCCCCACAGACGTTGGTTGGTCGCTGGTGACCACGCGGTCGGTGTTCGACCACCGGGCGGTCGTGGTCGGCCGGGGGCCGGACGAACTGCGGGCGGGGCTGGCGGCGCTGGCGGCCGGTGAGCCGCATCCCTCGGTGGTGGGGCCCGATGTGGCCCGTACCGGCGCGGCGGCCTCGGCGAGCGGGACGGTGTTCGCCTTCGGCGGCGAGGGCGGTCATCCGCCGGGGACGGGCGCCGAGCTGTACGACCGGTTCCCCGTCTTCGCCACGGCCTTCGACGAGGTCGGTGAGCTGCTCGGGGTGAAGGGGGGACGCGACGCGTCCTCCCGTGCGGGGCTGTTCGCCGTCTACATCGCGCTGGCCCGGCTGCTGGCCTCGGTGGGGGTGCGCCCCGACGCGGTGGTGGGCTGTGGGGTCGGCGAGATCGCCGCCGCGCACATCACCGGTGCTCTGGACCTCGCCCACGCCTGCCGGCTGGTGGCCGCCGACGCCGATCCGGGCCCGGTGGAGTACGAGCGGCCGCCCATGCCCTCGCTCGACGAGGCCGGTGCGGTGTGGGAGCTGGGGCCCGGGGCGATGCTGCCCTCCGCCCCGGCCGCGCTGGTGCTGTCGCCCTTCCGTGGCAAGGGGTCCGAGGTGCGGGAGCTGATGTGCGGCCTGGCGCGTATGCACACCATGGGCGCCACCGTGGACTGGGCCGCCCTGTTCGACGGCGATCCGGCTCCCCGCACCGTCCCACTGCCCACCTACGCCTTTCAGCGACAGCGCTTCTGGCTGGAGAACGAGGCGCCGGCGGATGCCGTGCCCACGGTGGAGACCTGGGCGGAGGCCGAGTTCTGGGATGCCGTGGAGCGTACGGACGCGGCGGCCCTGGCCCGGGCGCTCGAGGTGCCCGCCGACCGGCGGGAGGTGCTCGCTGAGATCCTGCCCGCCCTGGCCACCTGGCGGCGGCAGCGGGAGTGGCGCTACCGCATCGCCTGGAAGCCCCTCCCCGACCCGCCGACACCACGGCTGACCGGCACCTGGCTGCTCGTGACGTCCGGCGACGGCGGAGACGACCTCACGGTGGCCGCCGTGAGCACCGCGCTGCGCGACCATGGCGCGGAGACGGTCGCGTTCGCCCCGAACACCACGCCGTCCCTCGCCGGACGGTCAGTCGCGGGGGTGCTCTCCCTGCTGGCGCTGGAAGACGCTCGGCCGGCGTCCGACGGCGGGCGGGGCCCGGTGCTCGCCCCCACTGTGGAGTTGTTCGAGACGCTGTGGCGGGCCGGGGTCGAGGCACCGGTGTGGCTGGCCACCCGCGGTGGCGTCAGCGTCGACGTGGGCGATCCGATGTCCCGTCCGGAGCAGGCCGGGTTCTGGGGCCTGGGCGGCGCGCTGGCGATGGAGCGTCCGCGCTGGTGGGGCGGGCTGGTCGAGCTGCCGGACAGGTTCGACGACCGCGCGGGGCGGCGGCTCGCGGGAGTGCTGGCCGGGGCGTACGGCGAAGTGGAGGTGGCCGTACGAGGCGACAGCTGCTTCGCCCGGCGCCTGGTGCGCGATGTCCCCAGGGCCCTCACCACCCCCGCCCGACGGCTCCGGGGAACGGTCCTCATCACGGGCGCCGCCACCGCCCTGGGCGCCCACACCGCCCGCTGGGCGGCCGAGGACGGCGCCGAACACCTCCTGCTCATCGACAACACCGCGCCACCGGCCGCCGACCTGGTAGCCGAGCTCGGTGGCGCAGGCGTACGGACGTCCGTGGCCACCCTCGATGTGGCGAACCCGGAAGCGCTCGCCGCGGCCGTCGCGGGCATTCCCGCGGAGTTCCCGCTGACGGCCGTCCTGCATCTCACGGCGCCCCTGGCCGCCGAGGCCGGGCAGCTGGAGGTGGCGCGGATCGAGCGCGAGTGGGCGGCCACGGTGGCGGGCGCGATGAACCTCTGCGCCCTCGGCAGCAACCATGAGCTGTCGGCCTTGGTGCTCGGATGCTCGGTCGTGGGCGTCCTGCCCAGCCCGGGTCTGGGCAACCAGGCGCCGGCGCACGCCTATCTGGCCGCGCTCGCCCAGGAGTGCCGGGCAAGGGGCGTTCCGGCGACCTCGGTGTGCTGGGGCTCGATCGACGACCCCGACACGGCCGTCGGCGCCGCCAAGCAGCTGCGCACCAACGGATTGCCAGCACTCCCCCAGCGCTCGGCCGCCGCCCTGCTGCGGCAGGCGGTCATGGCGGACACGGCGTCCGTGGTCATCGCGGACATCGACTGGGCCTGGATGACCGCACACGCCTCCGAGCTGGGAACACATCGGCTCTTCGATGACGTCTCCGGCCCTTCGAGCACGCCGCATACGCACCGCGGTCGGTGACCGAACGCCGACCGGCCCCAACCAGGCGGGAGTACCCATGAACGCACACGCCAAAGTCAACAACCACACCCCCGGCGACGCCGCCGAAGCTCAAGGAGACGGATCCGCGATGCAGACGGAGAAGAGCGAGACCGCACTCGACGGGACGGCGCTGCACCAGGCGCTCGCCATCGCCACGGCCGAGGAGCGCGAGGACATCATGCGGGAGGCCGTACGGACGCAGCTGGCCGACATCCTGGCGCCCACCGTGGTGGACGACGACAGCAACTTCCTGGAGAACGGGCTCACTTCGCTGACCGCTCTCGAGCTCACCCGCAATCTGATGACGCTCACCGACGTGGAGATCCCCCTCGTCGCCATTCTGGAGTACCCCACCCCCGCCCAGCTCGGCCACTACCTGGCCGAGGCGTACGCCGCGGTGAACTCCGGTGACGGCGCCACGGCCTAGTCCGGCCCGCAGGGCACAACGCCGCGCGGGAGGGGGATCAGCCCCCTCCCGCGCGGCGTTTTTGGTGATGCTGCGGGGCAGGTGTGTCAGAAGGCGCACTCCACATGCTTGATGGCCTCCACGAAGCTGGCCACCAGCCGCCGGGGCTTCCCCACCGTGCGGATCTCCGGCAGCCGGTTGAACAGCTCACGGAAGAGCACCGTGACCTCCATACGGGCGAGATGGGCACCCAGGCAGAAGTGCGGGCCGACGGACCCGAAGGTCATATGCGGATTGGGGTCCCGGGTGATGTCGAACTCGTAGGGGTCGGGGAAGACGTCCTCGTCCCGGTTGGCCGACCAGTAGAAGAGCAGCAGCTTGTCGCCCTCCTTGAAGCGGTGGCCGTTCACCTCGCAGTCGCGCCGGACGGTGCGCCGCATCCAGTTGATGGGGGTCGCGACCCGCAGAATCTCCTCGACCGCGCCCGGCGCGTAGGCCTCGAAGTCGGAGAGCAGCAGCTTCCGCTGCTCCGGGTGCTCGCTGAGCAGCACCAGACCACGCGAGATGGCGTTACGGGTCGTCTCCATCCCGGCGACGACCAGCAGGATGAAGAACGACGAGAGCTCTTCGGGGCTGAGCCGCTCACCGTCGATCTGCGCCTGCACCAGCCGGGTGATCAGATCGCCCGTGGGGTTGCGGGTGCGGTCGGCGGCGAGCCGTGCGATGTAGTCGGCGAGTTCATGGGAGGTCTTCAGCAGGGCGGCGGTGGCCTGATCGGCCCGGGGAACATATTCGGGGTCGAAGGTCCCGACGATGATATTGGACCGGTCGTAAATGAACTCGTAGTCGTCGTCGGGAATCCCCATCATGCCGCTGAGCACCGCGATCGGCATGATCGCCGCGACCTTCCGGACGAAGTCTCCCGGCCCTTCCGCGATGAGGTCGTCGACAATCTTCCGGGCCGCCTTGTGAGAGGCCGCCTCGAACTCGGCGGCCATTCCGCGGCCGAACGCGCGAGAGACCAGCCGGCGCATCCGGGCGTGCTGGGGATTGTCCATATTGATCATCGATCCGAAGAAGTTGTTGAACTCCTCCGGCAGATCGATGATGCTGATCGCGGTGGGCACGGAGCCGAAGTCCTGCGGACGTCGGCTCACCTCGGCGATATCGGCGTGCCGGACCATCGCGTAATAGCCGGACCCCTGCCCGAACCCGGGCATGACCGGCTCGCGGAAGAGAACGGGCTCCGGCCGTCTGCGCAGCGCCGCGAAGGCGGCGTCGCGGTCGCCGTAGGGCTGTGCCCAGAAGGCCAAGTCGGTGAGGTCGATGTTGTCGATATGGGCGAACCTGGATTCCGGGGGATACACGGCGCCTCACTTCAGCTCGGAGTCTACGGTCGGCAAGGGAGGTGGGTCGGCATGAGAGTATGAATCGCCCGGCCATCCAGCATCTCGCCTCCCGCTAAAGCGCCGCTAATCCGCGCATACATCACATCCCCAGCGGTCGAATCGGATTGGGCGGTCCGGCTAGAATTCCGTCATGGATCTTTCCGTGCCCGTAACCGACGATGTGAAATTGCATTTCCGGCACCGGCCGGGAACGGCGTCGCTTCCCTTTCTCCTGGTCCACGGCATGGCGTCGAGCGCCCGGCTGTGGGACGAGGTCGCCGACCATCTGGCCGCCGCGGGCCATGCGGTGTACGCGGTGGATCTGCGCGGCCACGGGGACTCCGACACACCGGAGACCGGATACGACATCCCGACCGCGGTCGCGGATCTGGTGGCGGCGTCCGCCGCCCTCGGGCTGGACCGGGTGGTGGTGGCGGGTCACTCCTGGGGCGGCAATATCTCGGTGCGGCTGACCGCCGAGCACCCCGAACTGGTCGCCGCGCTGGCCCTGGTGGACGGCGGCTGGCTGGAGCCGGCCAAGGCGTTCTCCTCCTGGGACGCGTTCGTCGGGGCGCTGCGGCCGGCGTCCTTGGAGGGCGCCACCGTGCAGAGCGTGAGCGACTACTTCCGCGCCATCCACCCGGACTGGTCCCCCGCGGCGATCGAGGCCGCGGTGGCCACGATGCGGGAGAACCCGGACGGGTCGCTGTCCCGGCGCATGTCCACCGAGCAGCACATGTCGATCCTGCACAGCATCTGGAACGAGCCGCCGAGGCCGTGGTACGCGGCCATCGACGTGCCCACCCTGCTCATGCCCGCCATCCCCAAGGGCGCGGACGCGAAGTGGGCGGACCGCATCCGCTCCCGCATCAGGGAGACCACGGCCGATCTGCGCCATGCGACGATGCGCGAGTATCTCGATTCCGAGCACGATCTGCACGCCCAGCACCCCCGGCGGGTGGCCGACGATCTGCTCGACCTGGCCCGCGGCCTGCGGCCGGTGAGCAACGCTCGCTGACCGGCACGGCGCCCCCGCCACCGGGGAACTGGTACGCGGGGCGAGCATCGGCAGTGGGCCATGCCCGCCACCGGCCGCCAGGGACAGGCGCTAGGCCCCCCGCAGGGTCTCGGCCCGCTTCTCGATCGCCGAGATCAGCGCCCCGACCGTGGCCTCGAAGATCTGCTCGTCCGTCACCTCGGCGAGTTCGGCGCTCAGGCGGGTGATGTTCGGGAGTGCCCGCGGGTCCACCAGCCGGTACTCGCGGGTCCAGGCGGACTCGTCGGCCGCGCGGGCCTCCGCGTCGAACAGGAAATAGGCGGCCTGCTGACCGACATAGGCGAGGAGTGAGTCCGCGACCATGCGGTAGTGGAGGGCCGCCTCGGCGCCCTCGAGTCCGGCCTCCATGACGGCGCCGAGGATGAGTTCGACGACCCGGAACTCATTGGGCCGCCGGGTGGTCCGGCTTGCCATGGCCGAGCCCACCACCGGGTATTTGAGGGCGACCGCCAGCGAGCCGTCGGCGAGCGCCCGGATGCGCCCCTTCCAGTCGAGGCCCTCGGGGATGCTGTCGAGCACCTCGCCGAGGGTGCGGTCCGCGACGGACAGCAGCAGTTCGTCCTTGTCGCGGAAGTGCCGGTAGATCGCGGTCGGGTCCGCGCCGAGCTCCTCGCCCAGGCGCCGGACGGTGAAGGCGTCCTCGCTGCCGCGGGCCGCGATGCGCAGGCTCGCGTCGATGATCGCGTCGGGCGTCAGCTGACTGCCTGCGCGCTTGCTCCGGGCCGTGTTGGCGGGTGACTTCGGCATGGTGCGGCCAGTGTATCGATCCAGGAAACGATCAGCGCAATACCGTTGACAACGGCGTTGCGCTGCCGTTCACTCCTCCACAACAAACAAGCCAGCGGGTCAGCCCGCCGAGCCGGAGGTTGCTTCGATGGCACACCGCAGCCAACAGGCCGACACCGTTTTCGTGGGTGGCCGGGTCTTCACCGGAACCGGAGCAAGGCCCATCCCGGTGGACGCCGCCGTCGCCGTAGGGGGAGGCCGGATCCTTGCCGTCGCCGACGCGAGCACGGTGTGGTCGCTCGCCGGCGCCGCCACGGAGGTCGTCGACCTGGAGGGCGGGCTGCTCGTCCCCGGGTTCCAGGACGCCCATGTCCATCCCGTGGTGGGCGGAGCCTTGATGCTCGGCTGCGACCTGGGTGAGCGAAGCACCGCCGAGGGCTGTCTCGCGGTGGTGGCCCAGTACGCCAAGGATCATCCGGACGCGGCCTGGATCCGCGGCGGCGGCTGGTCCATGGACAGCTTTCCCGGGGGTACGCCGACGCGCGGCATGCTCGACGCGGTGGTGCCGGACCGGCCCGTCCTGCTCACCAACCGCGACGGCCACGGCGCCTGGGCCAACACCCGCGCACTCGACCTCGCCGGGGTCGACCGTCACACCCCCGACCCGGCGGACGGCCGGATCGAACGGGAGCCGGACGGCACCCCAGCGGGCACCCTGCACGAGGGCGCCGTGGAACTGGTGGCCCGCCATATGCCGGTCGCGACACCGGACGAGGCGTACGCCGGTCTGCTCGCCGCGCAGGAGTACCTCTTCTCACTGGGAGTGACCGGCTGGCAGGACGCCATGATCGGCGCTTTCCCCGGCAACCCCGACAACTTCGATGTCTATCTGCGCGCGGCCCGCGAAGGCTCGCTGCTCGCCCGTGTCGTCGGCGCCCTGTGGTGGGACCGCGAACGCGGCCTGGAACAACTTCCCGAGCTGGAGGAGCGCCGCCGCACCGGACAGGTGGGCCGCTTCAACGCCACCAGCGTGAAGATCATGCAGGACGGCGTGGCGGAGAACTTCACCGCGGGAATGCTGGAGCCCTACCTCGACGGCTGCGGCTGCCCCACCGCCAACTCCGGGCTCAGTTTCGTCGAACCCGCCCTGCTCACCGAGGCGGTGTGCGCACTCGACCGCTCCGGCTTCCAGGTGCACTTCCACGCGCTCGGCGACCGCGCCGTCCGCGAGGCCCTCGACGCGCTCGCCGCGGCCCGCACCGCCAATGGCGTCAATGACCACCGGCACCACATGGCCCACCTCCAGGTCGTCCACCCCGACGACATCGGACGCTTCGCGAGCCTGGACGTGGCCGCGAACATCCAGGCGCTGTGGGCAGCGCACGAACCGCAGATGGACGAGCTGACGATCCCGTTCCTGGGCCCCGAACGGGCCGCCCTGCAGTACCCGTTCGGGGATCTGCGGCGCGCCGGGGCCCGCCTGGTCGCGGGCAGCGACTGGTCGGTGAGCAGCCCCAACCCGCTCTGGGGCATCCATGTCGCGGTCAACCGCACCGTACCCCCGGAGGAGACTCCCGGCGCGCCGTACGCGCCGTTCTACCCCGGGCAGGCCCTGTCCCTGGCCGAGGCCCTCACCGCGTACACCGCGGGCAGCGCCTGGGTGAACCACCTCGACGACATGACCGGCACGATCGAGGCGGGCAAGTACGCGGATCTCGTGGTACTCGACCGCGACCCGTTCGCGGGCCCCTCCCAGGAGATCGCCAACGCCCGGGTGCGCCGGACCTATATCGACGGTCGGCTCGTCTTCGCCGCGACCGACTGACGTATCCCCTACTTCACCGAGCCCACCCCGGACGGAGGCAGACGATGCCCATAGGGAGCGCAGGATCGAGACGACGGACACGACCATTGCGGCACACCGCGGGGACCTTCCTCGCAGCGACCGCGGTGCTCACCACCGGTGCATGCAGCGGCACCGCGCACTCGGACAAAGGCGGCAGCACGGGTGCCGGGTACCAACTCACGGACCGAACTCCCGCCGCCGCGGGCGCCCTTGGCTCCTTCACCTGGTCGATCTTCGCCGAGCCCACCTCGATCGACTACGCCTACGCCTTCGACTACCCGCCCAACCAGATCCTCTCCAACGTCTGCGAGAGCCTGCTGCGCTGGAACCCGGATCTGACGACGTCGCCGAACCTCGCGTCCTCGTACAGCAATCCGACGCCCACCACCTGGGTCTACAAGATCCGCCCCCAAGTGCGCTTCCACGACGGGACGGTGCTCACCGCGCACGACGTCGTCGCCTCGCTGCGCCGCCACCTCGACCCCGCCGTGGGCAGCGCCTGGGCCAACTCGTTCCGCAATGTGAAGTCGATCGACCAGTCCGGTGAGCTGGAAGTCACCGTCAGGCTGAGGAAGCCGGACTCGACCTTCAACCAGGAGATGGCCGCCGGCCCCGGCACCGTCGAGTCCGCCGCCACCCTCGCCAAGGAGGGCAAGGACTACGGCAGCCCCAAGGGCGGCGTGAACTGCACCGGGCCGTTCACGTTCGGGTCCTGGAACCCGGGCCAGTCACTCGTGCTCAAGAAGTTCGACGGCTACTGGAACCCCAAGCTCAAGGCCAAGGCGGGCCAGGTCAAGTTCGTGTTCCTGAGCGATGCGACGACCCGCGTCAGCGCCTTCCAGAGCGGTGAGGTGGACGGCGGCTGGATGGTCCCCACCGATTCCTACGCCCAACTCCGCTCGTCCCGGGCGGGAAAGCTCTACTTCGGCCGCAACACCACCGTCGCCGACGAGGTGGTCGGCGATCTCAAGGGCCCGCTGGGCGACACCCGGGTGCGCAGGGCCCTGCTGATGGCCATCGACCGCGAGGGCATCGTCAAGGCCGGCGCCGGCGGAGTCGGCGAGGTCGCCGACTCGCTGGTCACCGACAATGTGTGGAACAGCGCACCCGCCGCGACCCGCAAGGCCCTCCTCGAGGACCTGCCGCGCTACCCGTACGACCCGGCCAAGGCCAAGAAGCTCGCGAAGAAGGCCGGAGTGCGGGGCCGTCGGATCGTCATCGCGACCAGCCCGCTCGACTCGCAGTCGACGATCACCACACAGGCTGTCGCCCAGGCGGCCAAGGACATCGGGCTCGACCCCGAGATCGACACGCTCCCCCCGGAGAAGTACTCGACGCTCTTCACCGACCCCGCCGCCCGCAAGGGCATCGACCTCTTCCTCACCTTCTGGTACACGTCGATCACCGACCCGCTGGACATGTACACCTCCCTGGAGACCGGCGCGTCCACCAACTACGGGGGCTGGTCGAACAAGGACTTCGACAAGGCCGTCGAGCAGGCCATCGGCACCTACGAACCGGCCGCGCACGCGGAGGCCAACGCGAAGGCGCAGCGGATCGCCCTGCGGGAACTGCCCTGGCTGCCCCTGCACACGCAGCCCGTGAGCGTCTTCCTCGGCAACCGGATCACCGGCGTCCAGCCGTCGATCGCCTACCTGTACTACCCGTGGGCGGCCGAGATCGGAGCGAAGGGATGAAGCGCACGGCGACACGGGCCCTCGAGGGTCTGCGCAGACTGGCCGGGATGGCCACGACCCTCCTGGTCACCTCGTTCCTGGTGTTCTCCTCGCTGTACCTGGCGCCCGGCGACCCGGCGAGCTTCCTGGTGCGCGGCCGCAGCGCGAGCCCGCAGGAACTCGCCGAGATCCGGCGCCAGTACGGGTTCGACCAGCCGTTCCTGGTCCGGTACGGCCACTGGCTGGACCAGGTGCTGCACGGCGACTTCGGCCGGTCCTACATCTTCCACCAGGACGTCAGCTCGGTCATCTGGTCGCGCCTGCCGGCCACGCTGCTGCTGATCGGGGTGTCGGCACTGCTGATCGCGGTGGTGGGCCTCGCGGCGGGCATGGTCGGCGCGCTGCGCCGCGGCTCGCGGACCGACTCCGTGCTGATGCTTCTGGTGACGGTGGGGGCCGCCGCCCCCGCCTTCGTCGCCGCGGTGCTGTTGAGGTCGCAGTTCGGGGTGCGGCTCGGCTGGTTCCCGACCATCGGCAACGGCACCGGCGTACTCGACCGGCTGCATCACGTCGTGCTTCCGGCGGTGGCCCTGTCGGTGACGTTCATGGCGCTGGTGACCCGGGTGACCCGCTCGGCGATGCTGGAGGAGCTGGGCCGTGAGCACGTCGAGGTCTCGGTGAGCCGTGGCACACCACGGTGGACCGTGATCCGGTGTCATGTGCTGCGCAACGCGCTCGGACCGATCGTCACCGTCTCCGCGCTCCTGATCTCGGGAATGCTGGTGAGCACCTCGATCGTGGAGACCGCGTTCGGGATGTCGGGCGTGGGATCGCTGCTCGTGCAGTCGGTCAACCAGATGGACTTCCAGGTGGTGCAGGCGATCGTGCTGCTCGTGGTGGCCGCGTTCGTCGTGGTCAACGCCCTGGTGGACGTGGTACATCCGCTGATCGATCCGCGGGTGGCGGCAGCGGGGAGCGCACGATGAGCGCACAGATCCCAGGCGTGACGCACGGTCCGGTCGCCCGGGTGCGGTCCTTGGGCGGCGGGTGGTCGCAAAACCTGTGCCTGCTGTTTCTGGTCCTGTTCGTCCTCGTCTCGGTGTTCGCGCCGTGGCTCGCGCCGCAGGATCCGACCTACGGCGACCTCGGCTCGGGGCTCGTGGGCCCGAGCGCCGGGCATTGGCTGGGCACCGACCAGGGTGGGCACGACACGTTCTCGGCTCTTGTCGAAGGGAGTCGTACGAGCCTGGTCGGGCCGCTCGCGGTGGTGTTGTTCTCCACCGTCACGGGCATCGCCGTCGGCCTGTTCACGGCCTGGCGGGGCGGCTGGGTCGACACCGTGATCGGGCGGCTGATCGACGTCCTGTTCGCCTTCCCCGCACTGCTCGTCGCGATCCTCGCGGTAGCGGTCTTCGGCAAGGGGATGACGGCACCGGTGATCGCCATGTCCCTGGCGTACATGCCGTACACCGCCCGGCTGGTGCGCGGCCTCGCCCTGCAGGAGCAGGCCAGGCCCTATATCGCCGCCTACCGCGTGCAAGGGCACTCCGGGATCTTCGTCGCGGTCCGCCGACTGCTGCCGAACATCGGCCCGACCGTGCTCGCCCAGTCGACCGTCAACTTCGGCTACGCGCTGCTCGACCTCGCCGCCCTGTCCTTCCTGGGCCTTGGCGTCCAGCCGCCGACACCCGACTGGGGCGCGATGATCAACCAGAGTCAGGCCGCGGTGCTGCAGGGCCGACCGCTGTCGTCGATCGTGCCCGCCGTCGCGGTCGTACTGGTCGTCGTCGCCTTCAACGTGGTCGGAGAGAACTTCGGCGACCGGCTCGCGGGGAGGGATTCCTGATGGCACTGCTCGAGTACGAGGCCCTGAGCATCGCCCTGCCCGGCATGGCCCGCCCGGTCCTCGACGGCATCGATCTGACCGTGGCCGCCGGTGAGGTCGTCGCCCTGGTCGGTGAATCCGGCTCCGGGAAGTCGGTCACCGCCCGCGCCGCCCTCGGCCTGTTCCCCGCGGGGGCCGAAGTCGAGGGCCATGTCCGGGTCGATGGAACGGACCTGGTGAGTGCCGACGCCACCGGCCTGCGGACCATCCGTACGGCCAAGGCGTCGATGATCTTCCAGGACCCCCGGGCGGGCATCAACCCGGTGCGCCGCATCGGGGACTTCCTGACCGAATCGCTGCGCGTCAGTCACGGCTGGACCAAGGACCGCGCGAACGCCCGGGCCGCCGAACTGCTCGCCGTGGTCGGCCTCCCGGACCCCGCCCGGCACCTGAAGCAGTATCCGCACCAGCTCTCCGGCGGCATGCTCCAACGCGTCATGATCGCCGGAGCGCTCACCACCGAACCCCGGCTGCTGCTGTGCGACGAGCCGACCACCGCTCTCGACGTCAGCACCCAGGCCGAGATCATGGCCATCCTGGGACGGCTGCAACGCGAACGCGACCTGGGCCTGCTCCTCATCACCCACGACATCGAACTCGCGGCCGCCGCCTGCGACCGCGTCTATGTGATGTACGCCGGGCGGATCGTGGAGACGGCGCCCACCGCCGAACTCTTCGCAGCGCCTCGCCACCCCTACACCGCGGGCCTGCTCGACTCGTCCCCTCCCCTGTCGGCGCCGAACGGCCCGCCCGCCCGGCTGAATCCGATCCCCGGGGCCCCGATGGGTCTGCTCGACTCCGCCCCCGGCTGCTCCTTCGCGGCCCGCTGCCGCTTCGCCCGGCCCGGCGTCTGCGACCAGTCACCACCGCACCTGGAGCGGCACGGCACGGCCCTGGTCGCCTGCCACCGCGCCGACGACCTCACCTCCGTACCCGACGCGCTCGCCGCGACGGCGACCGCTCCCAATTCACCCCAGATGGAGGACGGTTGAACAGCGAGACGGACACGCTGCTCCAAGTGAGCGGACTGCGAAAGACCTACCGGACGGGAAAGGCGGAGGTCGTCGCGGTCGACGACCTGTCGTTCTCGGTACGGGCCGGCGGCGCGCTCGGCATCGTGGGAGAGTCGGGCTCCGGCAAGACGACCACCGCCCGGATGCTGATCGGCCTCGAACGCCCCGACGCGGGACACATCCTGGTCCAGGGCGAGCCGCTGACCGCGACCGTACGGGGCAAGGCGGCCCGCCTCGCCCGGGCCAAGGCGGTCCAGATCGTCTTCCAGGACCCGTACCTTTCGCTGGACGCGCGCATCAGCATCGGCGCGACCATCGACGGGGTGCTGCGCCTGCACGGCCTGACGGACCGGGCGGACCGGGCCACCCGCACCAGGGAGCTGCTCGCCCAGGTCGGCCTCGGCGAGCGCGAGGCGGCCGCACTCCCCCGCAAGCTCTCCGGCGGTCAGCGCCAACGGGCCGCGATCGCAAGGGCGTTGGCCGTCGAACCCGATGTGCTCGTGCTCGACGAGGCGGTGTCGGCCCTCGACGTATCCGTACAGGCACAGGTGCTCAATCTCCTGTGGGACATCCGCCGCGACACCGGCATCGGCCTGGTCTTCGTCAGCCACGACCTGGCCGTCGTGCGATACGTGTGCGACGAGGCGCTCGTTCTGTACCGGGGCCGCACGATGGAACACCGCCCCGTCGCGGACCTCCTCACCGACCCCGGACATCCCTACACACAGCTCTTGCTGGCGTCCGTTCCCCGACCGGGCTGGGACCCCGACTCGATCAGCAGCCGACGCCGGGAGCACAGCAGTTGACGCACCGGCGGTCCGGGCCCGGGGCCCGCGACCGCCGGTCAGACCCCGAGTTCGCGGTCGATGAGGGCGAACACCTCATCGGCGGTGGCCGCCGCCAGATCCTGCTCGCCCGCAGGCTCATCGGCCTCCTGCGCGGTGGCGGTGTACTTCCACACCAGGGCCTGCAACCGGTTCACCAGACCGGCCCGCCGCGGGTCGCCGATCGGCAGCCCGGCCAGCGCGGCCTCGAGCTCGTCGAGGTGTCCGGACACCGGATGTGCCGCGTCGGCCTCCCCCGGGTCCACCTCGGTCAGCAGATGGCCCGCCAGCGTGCGAGGTGTCGGATAGTCGAACACCACCGTGGTCGGCAGGCTCAGCCCCGTGGCGGCGCGCAGCCGGTTCCTGAGCTCCACGGCCGCGATGGAGTCGAACCCGAGCTCCTTGAACGGACGGTCCGGCTCGACCGCCTCCGGCGCCGGATAGTGCAGTACGGCCGCCACATGGGCGCGTACCAGCGCCAGCAGCCGCTCGACCCGCTCGTCCTCGGGCAGGGCGCCCAGCTCCCGCCGCAGCGCCGACGCCACGTCGGCGCCGGTGTCCGCCGCGGGTCCCCGCGCGGCTTCGATGGCCTGGCGGGCGGCCGGGACACCGTCGAAGAGCCTGCTGGGACGGGCGAGGGTGAACAGCGGTGCGAAGCGCTCCCATGCCACATCGGCGACGGTGACGCCCGGATCATCGTGGTCGAGCACCTGGCTCAGTGCGGTCAGCGCCGGCCGGGGGTCCAGCGGGGTCAGGCCCTGCCGCCGGGAGCGCTCGGTGTGCGAGGTCGTCGTCGCGTCCGGTGTGTCACCGCCGTACGGCAGGTCCCACAGCCCCCACGCGATCGAGACGGTGGACCGGCCGTCGGCCCGGTCGTGCCGTGCCAGCGCGTCGAGGCAGGCGGTGGCGGCCGCGTAGGAGCCGTGGTCCTTGCTGCCCCAGGACGCTGCGACGGTGGAGAAGTAGACCACGGTGTCCTCGGGACCCATGCCGCAGAGTTCGTCCAGGTGGCGCCCGGCGTCGTCCAGGTGGGCGCGGATCTCCTCGGCCAGCCGCCGCGGGGTGAGCTCCATCAGCGGGGCCAGCTCGCCGGAGGCCGAGGTGTGGACGATGGTCCCGATCCGTCCGCTGGCCTCCGCCACGCGCTCGACGAGGCGCGCGGTGCCTTCCCGGTCGGCGGGCACGTGGTCGGCCACGGTGAGTCCGGTGCCGAGCGCGTCCAGTTCGGCCTTCAGCTCCACGGCGCCGGGGGCATCGCCACCTCCCGGGCACAGCATCACGATGTGTTCCGCCCCGTCGGCGGCCAGGTGGCGGGCGACATGGGCGGCGGGCCCGTCGGCGGTTCCGGTGATGAGCACGGTGCCCCGGGGCTTCCAGGTGCGCCGCGGGACCCGGCCGCCGATCGGGTCGGGGACCAGCCGACGTCCGTACGCACCGGCCGGGCGCAGCGCCACCTCGTCCTCGCCCCAGGCACCTGTCAGCAGGGCGCGCAGCCGCTCCGCGTCGAGGGTGTCCGGGCTCACGGGCAGATCCACCAACCCGCCCCATCGGTCGGGGTGTTCGAGGGCGGCCACCCTGCCGAGCCCCCACAGCTGGGCCTGGTGGGGAGCGTCGGGGGACTCGGAATCATCGATGGCGACCGCACCACGGGTGGCGCACCACAGGGGCGCGGTGACGGCGGCGTCCACCAGCGCCTGGAGCAGAGTGAGTGTGCCGGTCAGGCCGGGGGCCACGCCGGGGAGCAGTGACGGCGCGGCGTCGTCCAGAGCCAGCAGCGACAGGACGCCCGTCGATGGCGGCTCCTCGGCGCACCGGGAGCGCAGCAGCTCGGCGAGCCCCTCGCGGTCGATGTCCTCGGCCACCTCCAGCCGCCGCGCCTGGCCGCCGTCCGCGCCCAGCGCCCGTACGCAGGCGTCGGTCCAGGCGTCGGGGGCGCCCTGCGGGTGGACCACGAGCCAGGAGCCCGCAGGGGCAGGGGCGGCATCGGTGACGGGCCGCCACTCGACGCGGTAGCGCCAGGAGTCCACGGCGCAGCGCTCACGCCGGGCGCGGCGCCATGTCGAGAGCGCGGGGAGCACGGTGCCCAGTGAGGTCCGGTGGCCGGTGTCGTCCGGGAGGCTCAGCGTCTCGGAGAGCGCGCTCAGGTCCTCGCCCTCCACCGCGGCCCAGAACCGGGACTCCTCCTCGTCCGCCGGGGCCCGCGTGTCGAACGACACCGAGTCGGCCAGCCAGTACCGCTCCCGCTGGAAGGCGTAGGTGGGCAGTTCGACGGTGCGCGGGGCGGCGGGACCGGTGGGGTGGAGGGTGGTCCAGTCGACCGCGACGCCCGCCGTGAAGGCCAGCGCGAGGGACTCGATCAGCCGCGCCGGGCCGCCGTGGTCGCGCCGGAGCGTGGGCACGGTAACGGCGTCGAGCCCGGCTTCCTCGAAGCTCTCCTGCATGCCGACGGTCAGTACGGGATGGGTGCTGCTCTCGATGAAGACACGGTGGCCATCGGCCAGCAGCGCCCGGACGGTGTCGGCGAACCGCACCGGTTCACGGAGGTTGGTCACCCAGTAGCCGGTGTCCAGCGCGGCGGTGTCGATCCGGCCGGCGGTGACCGTGGAGTAGAACGCCACCGTGGACGCGACCGGCCGGACACCGGCCAGGGCCTCCGTCAGCTCGTCGGCGATCTCGTCCACCTGAGGGCTGTGCGAGGCGTAGTCCACCTCGATGGGCCGCGCCCGGTCGCCCGCTTCCTGACACGCCGCCACGGCGTGCGCAACCTGCCCGGGTGGGCCGGAAATCACCGTGGACGAGGGCCCGTTGACGGCCGCCACGCCCACGGCCGCCGTCTGGTCGCCCAGCCCGGCCAGCAGCTTCTCGGCCCGCTCGCGGCTCACTCCCAGGGAGGCCATCGCCCCGCCACCGGCCAGCCGCCGCAACGCCTTGCTACGCAGCGCCACGACCTTGGCACCGTCCTCCAAGGACAGGGCCCCGGCCACCACGGCCGCCGCGATCTCGCCCTGGCTGTGCCCGATCACCGCCGCCGGACGTACGCCATGGCCTGCCCACACCGCGGCGAGCGACACCATCGCGGCCCACAGGACGGGCTGTACGACATCGACACGGCCCAGGTCGGCCGCCCCGTCGGCACCGCGTAGCACATCGGTGAGGGACCAGTCGACGTACGGCGCCAGGGCACGCTCACACTCCGCCACGCGGGCGGCGAACGCGGGTGAGGCGTCGAGCAGTCCGGCGCCCATGCCCGCCCACTGCGAGCCCTGGCCGGGGAACACCAGCACCGGGCCCGGATCCCCGGCCACGGCGGCACCACCGGGGTGGACCAGGCCCGGGTGCGTCCCGCCGGTGGCCAGCGCCTCGACGGCCGCCATCAGTTCCTCGCGGGTCTCGCCCACGGCCACGGCCCGGTGGTCGAACACCGAGCGGGTGGTGACCAGCGACCAGCTCACCTCGGCGATGGACGGCCCCGGATCGGCGGCCATCCGCCGGGCGAGCGCCGCCGCCTGCCCCCGCAGGGCCTGGCCGCTACGGGCGGACAGCACCCAGGGCACCACCGCCGTCGCCACCGCCGCCGGCGCCACGGGAGTGCGGTCCGCGGGCTCCTCCGGCTCGGGCTCCTCCTGCCCGGCAGGGCTACTCGGCTCGGGGGCCTGCTCCAGGATCAGATGGGCGTTGGTGCCGCTGATCCCGAAGGAGGACACCCCGGCCCTGCGGGGGCGCTCGCCCCTCGGCCACGCCACCGGTTCGGTCAGCAGCCGTACCCCGCCGCCCTCCCACTCCACATGCGAGGTCGGCTCATCGATGTGCAGAGTGACCGGCAGCGTCTCGTGGCGGAGCGCCATCACCATCTTGATCACACCGGCCACCCCGGCGGCCGCCTGGGCATGGCCGATGTTCGACTTGAGCGACCCCAGCCACAGGGGCCGTTCACCGGGCCGGTCCCGTCCGTAGGTGGCCAGCAGCGCGTGTGCCTCGATCGGGTCGCCGAGGGAGGTGCCCGTGCCATGGGCCTCCACCGCGTCGACCTGGTCGGCGGCGAGGCGTGCGCTGGCCAGCGCCTGGCGGATCACCCGTTCCTGCGATACGTCGTTGGGCGCGGTGAGTCCGTTGCTGGCACCGTCCTGGTTGACGGCCGAGCCCCGGATCAGGGCCAGCACCCGATGCCCGTTGCGCCGCGCGTCCGACAGCCGCTCCAGCAGCACCAGGCCGACGCCCTCGGAGAAGCCCGTGCCGTCCGCGGCGGCCGCGAAGGACTTGCAGCGGCCGTCCGGGGCCAGCCCGCGCTGCCGCGAGAACTCGGCGAACGCGGTCGGTGTGGTGAGCGCGGTGACCCCGCCCGCGAGCGCCAGATCGCATTCGCCCTGGCGCAGCGCCTGGCTCGCCAGATGCATGGCCACCAGCGACGACGAACACGCCGTGTCCACCGTCACCGCCGGGCCCTCCAGACCGAAGGTGTACGCCACCCGGCCGGAGACCACACTGGTCAGGCTGCCGGTCGTGGCATAGCCCTCGAAACCCTCGGGGACCTGCGGCATCCGGGACAGATAGTCCTGGCTGGACACGCCCGCGTACACACCGGTCCGGCTGCCCTTCATCGTCACCGGGTCGACACCCGCGCGTTCGAACAGCTCCCAGGCCACCTCGAGCAGCAGCCGCTGCTGCGGATCCATCGCCAGTGCCTCGCGCGGGCTGATCCCGAAGAACTCCGCGTCGAAACGGTCGGCGCCGTCCAGGAAACCGCCGTGCCGGACATAGCTGGTGCCGGGGTGGTCGGGGTCCGGGTGGTAGAGGCCCTCCAGATCCCAGCCGCGGTCGGTGGGGAACGCGGTGATGCCGTCGCCACCGGAGGCCACCAGCTCCCACAGCTCCTCGGGGCAGCCGACACCACCCGGATAGCGGCAGGCCGTGCTCACGATGGCCACCGGCTCCTGGGACCGCTCCTCCATCTCGCGCAGCCGCTGACGGGCCTGCCCGAGATCCACCGTGACCCGCTTCAGATACTGGCGGAGCTTCTCTTCCGTACCCGACATCAGTCCTCACTCACGATCAAGAGGGCAGTTCCCTGTCGATGAACTCGAACAACTCGTCGTCCGACGCGGAGTCGAGGGCGCCGTCGTCCGCGGAGGGACGGTGCTCGCCGGTGGCCTCGGCCGGTGTGCCGTCGTTGAGCCGCCACAGCAGCGCCTCCAGGCGCTTCGCCAGCCGGCCGCGGGCCTCGTCGTGGGCACCGAGCCCCGCCATCGCCGCCTCCAGCCGCTCCAGCTCGCCGAAGACGGGCGTCGAGGTGTCCGCCTGCGCGGGGCACAGCTGCTCGCGCAGTTCGGCGGCGATGGCCGAGGGCGTCGGATGCCTGAAGACGACGGTGGCGGGCAGCCGCAGCCCGGTGGCGGCGGCGAGCCGGTTGCGCAGTTCGACACCGGTCAGCGAGTCGAAGCCCAGGTCCTTGAACGGGGTGTCACCGGACACCGCACCGGCGTCGGTGTGGCCCAGCACCGCCGCTGCCTGCGTGCGCACCAGCGTGAGCAGGATCCGGTGCCGCTCCTCCGCGGACACCGCCGTGAGCTGGGCGACCAGACCGGCGGCGGGCGCCCCGGTGGCGGCGGTACGACGGGTGGTCGTCCCGCTGTCGAGGAGCGTACGCAGCAGGGCGGGCAGCGTGTCCGCGGGCTGGGCGGCCAGGGTCCGGAGGTCCAGCTGTACGGCCGCGGGTTGCGGGGCGCCGTGCCAGCAGGCGGCGTCCATCAGCCCCAGCGCCCGCGCACCGGACATGGCGGCGATGCCGGAGCGGGACATCCTGGCCAGGTCCGCCTCGTCCAGATGCCCGGTCATACCGCTGGTATCGGCCCACAGGCCCCAGGCCACCGAGACGGCCGGGAGGCCCATGGCCTGGCGGTGGACGGCCAGGGCGTCGCAATAGGCGTTGGCCGCCGCGTAGTTGGCCTGGCCCGGGCTGCCCATCACGCCCGCGGCCGAGGAGAACATCACGAACATGCCGAGCCGCAGATGCGCGGTGGCGGCGTGGAGATGGGCCGCGGCCGTGGCCTTGGGCCCCCATACCCGCGCCAGACGCTCCGGGGTCTGCGAGGTGACCACCGCGTCGTCCAGTACGCCGGCCGCGTGGACGACACCGGTCAGGGGGTGCGCCGGGTCGATGCCCGCGACGAGGCCGTGCACCGCGGCGCCATCGGTGACATCCACCGCCTCGATCCGGGCCTCGGCGCCCAGGTCGGCGAGCTGGGCCACGAGCTCCTTCGCTCCGGGTGCGTCGGGGCCACTGCGGCTCACCAGCAGCAGATGACGGATGTTCCAGGTGCGGACGAGATGCTCGGCCACCAGAGCGCCGAGGGTGCCGGTGCCACCGGTGATGAGCACGGTGCCGTCCGTGTCCACCCGGGCGGGGACATCCAGGACCAGCTTGCCGGTGTGCTTGGCCTGACTGAGATACCGCAATGCCTCACGCGCCCGGCTGAGCGGCCATGCATGTACCGGGGGCGATTCGAGCGCACCGGATGCGAACAACTCGCCCAGTTCGCGCAGCATTTCGCCAATACGGTCCGGACCGGCATCGGTGATCAGGTCGTAGACCCGGTAGGTCACCCCGGGGTGCTCGGCCGCGATCAGCTCCGGGTCGCGGATGTCGGTCTTGCCCATCTCCAGCAACCGGCCGCCTTCGCGGAGGAGACGGAGTGAGGCATCGACGAAGGGGCCGGCGAGGCTGTTGAGCACCACATCGACGCCACGACCACCGGTGGCCTCCCGGAGCGCCTCTTCGAAGGCCAGGTCGCGCGACGAGGCCCGATGGGCCTGGTCGATGCCCATCTCCTCCAGCACCCCGTGTTTCGCCGGGCTCGCCGTCGCGTAGACCTCCGCGCCCAGGTGGCGCGCCATCCGCACGGCGGCCGTTCCCACGCCACCGGTCGCGGCATGGATCAGCACCGACTCTCCGGGCCGGAGCCCTGCGAGGTCCGTCAGTCCGTACCAGGCGGTGAGATAGGCCACCGGTACGGCCGCAGCCTGCCGGAAGCTCCAGCCATCCGGGATCGGCGCCAGCAACCGCGCGTCGGTGACCGCGAGCGGTCCGAACGACTGGTCGAGGACGCCCATGACGCGGTCGCCCACGGACACGTGGGTCACCTCGGGGCCGATGTCCACCACGACCCCGGCGCCCTCTCCACCGAGTCCGGTCTGGCCTGGCACCATGCCCAAACTGACCACGACATCACGGAAGTTGACACCAGCGGCGCGCACGGCGATCCGCACCTGGCCCGCGCCCAGGGGCTCCAGCACCTCGGGGCAGGGCACCGGTACGACGTTCTCCAGGGTCGCCGTGCCCGCCGTGTCCAGCCGCCATGCCTCCGGCTGCGCCACGGGGCCCACCAGCCCCGCGCCTCCCGTACCTGCGTGGACCAGGCGGGGCACGAGGGCCCGACCGGTGCGCAGGGCCAGCAGGGGCTCGTCCATCTCCACGGCGCGCGCCACGGCGATGCGGACGGAGTCGGTGTGGGGGTCGGCTTGGGAGTTGGGCTCATCGTCGCGGTCGAGGAGGACGAACCGGCCGGGGTTCTCCGACTGTGCGCTGCGTACGAGGCCCCATACGGCGGCCGCGGCCAGGTCCACCCGGGTGGTGCTCTCGGGGCCGTCGACGGCGACCGCACCTAGCGTGATCACCACCAACCGGGCATCCGCCAGCCGCGGTTCGGCCAGCCAGCCCCGTACCAGCTCCAGCGCCCGTTCGGTCGCCGACAACGCCTCGGCCGATGCCTCCTCGGCGCCCTCACGGGTGGGCCCGGTCAGGTCGGCCAGGTCGGTCATGTCGGCGATAACGACGGGCGGTACGGGCTCGTCGTCATCGAGTGCCGCGACGAGCGCGGCCGGATCCGGGTGGCCGTCGGCGCCCAGGACCGCCCAGCGATCGGCCCCGGCCGCCGCCTCTCCGGCCCCGGCCGCGAGCGGCAGGGGAGTCCACTCGACGGTGAACAGACTGTCCGTGGCGTGGCTGCCCGGAGCCACCGCCGCCCGCAGCTGATCGACGCTCGCGGGCCGCATCGCCACGGAGTCGACCGTCAGCACCGGAGCGCCGACTGCGTCGGCCACGGTCAGCCGCAGTGCCCGCTCGCCCTCGGCGGTCTCCTGGTGGGGAGAGAGACGTACTCGGACCGTGGTCGCCCCGGCCGCCCACAACGTCACACCGTTCCAGGCGAACGGCAGCCAGACCCGGCCATCGGTTGGTTCGTCACCGGTCGTCTCGGTGTCATCGTGCGGGTCGAGCTGGTCGATCAGCAGTGCGGGATGCAGCGCGGCGTCCAGCAGCGCAGGGTGAATGCCGAATCCGGCCTGCTCCCCTGCGGCCTCGGGCAGGACCACCTCCGCGCATACGTCGGCCCCGTCCCGCCACACTGCCCGCAGCCCCTGGAAGGACGGCCCGTAGGCATAGCCCGAGGCCGCGACCCGGTCGTAGAACCCGTCGACGCCGAGCGGTGCCGCACCGGCCGGAGGCCACGCCCCGCCCAGCCCCGGCGCCTCGTCGGAACGGTCCGAGGGCGGGCTCAGCACACCCTCCGCATGGCAGATCCAGCCCGTGCCGGAGTCTCCCTCACCGGCGGCGGGCCGGGAGTACACCCGCGCCTCGCGCCGCCCGTCCTCGGCGGCCTCGCCCACGACGATCTGCACCCGCAGCCCACCCGACGGCGGCAAGACAAGTGGCACGTGCAGCGCCAGCTCATCCACACCGTCACAGCCGACCTCATCGGCCGCCCGCAGCACCCACTCGGCCAGCGCCGCGCCGGGGACCAGCACCGCGTCCGCCACCATATGCTCACCGAGCCATGTGTGCGTACGCGCCGAAATCCGGCCCGTCAGCACGTGGCCACGGCCATCGGCGAGCTCCACTGCGGCGCCCAGCAGCGGATGTCCGGCGGAGACCAGCCCCAGGTCGGCCGGGTCGCCGGCGCGTCCGCCGTGGCCGTCGAGCCAGTAGCGCTCACGCTGGAACGCGTAGGTGGGCAGGGCGACCACGCGGGGTGCCGGGGAGCTCGGGTACAGGGTGGTCCAATCGACGTCGACCCCGG
>NZ_JAAAYH010000680.1:0-3176 GCF_018035285.1 Streptomyces sp. MK37H
TCGCCGTCCTGGTCGTCCTCACGGCCGTCGCCCTGCTGCTGGAGCGGCTGGGGCCGGGGGAGCGGGCCAGCTTCGTCCTCACCGGACTGCTGTTCTTCGGGGTGCTGATGCTGCTCAGCCGCCCCAAGGTGGTGGCCGAGGAGGGCGGTGTGACGGTGGTCAACCTCACCACCAAGCGCCGGCTGGAGTGGGCGGAGGTGCTCCGGGTCAATCTGCGCCCCGGCGACCCCTGGGTCTATCTGGACCTCGCCGACGGCACCAGCCTGCCCGCGATGGGCATCCAGCCGGGCATCGCCAAGGCGCACGCCATCAGCGACGCGCGGGCCCTGCGCGCCCTCGCCGAGCGGCACGGGACGGGCCGTGCCGCGGACTGAGCCACCTGGCGGGGCCGCCCGGCCCCAGCGGCGTTGAGCATCCCCTTTACGTCCGCTTCCGCCCCTTGCCGGGCGGGCCCCCACGAACCGGCCGACGAGCGGATCGGCACTCCAACGGCGTGAGGGGCCTGCCCGTCATGCCCCATCCTTGATTACTCTGTTGCCGGGGCCGAACGGTGCCCCGCCCCGCCTTTCCAGCGCGCACGCCCGCGTGCGCACCTGGCGGGCTCCCCTGCGACCCGAGGAGTGACTCCCTCAGCAGATGGACGGAACGTCCTGTAGTACCTGCGCCGCCGCCGACCACGAGGCGGCGGCATGAGCATCACCCTGTCCCTCCTGCTGCTGTCCGCGGCACTCGTCCTGATCCTCGCCAACGGCTTCTTCGTGGCCGCCGAATTCGGCCTGGTCACCGTCGAGCGGCCGGACGCCGAGCGAGCCGCCGACGAGGGCGACAAGCGCGCCCGTACCGTCGTCGAGGCGCTGCGCGAGCTGTCCTTCCAGCTCTCCGGCACCCAGCTCGGCATCACCATCACCTCGCTGATCGTCGGCATGCTGGCCGAGCCAGCGCTCGGCCATCTGCTGACCGCGCCGCTGGAGGCGGTCGGACTGCCGCACGGCGCCGTGTCCGGTGTCGCCATCGTGCTCGGCATGCTGCTGGCGTCCGCCGTCCAGATGGTCATCGGTGAGCTGGTGCCCAAGAACTGGGCGGTCTCCCGGCCGTTGCAGGTCGCCCGCTTCGTCGCGGGCCCGCAGTACGCCTTCGCCCGCTTCTTCCGGCCCGTGATCGCCCTGCTCAACACCGTGGCCAACCGGCTGGTGCGGGCGCTGGGCGTGGAGCCCACCGAGGAGCTGGCCTCCGCCCGCACCCCCGGTGAACTGGTCTCGCTCGCCCGCCACTCGGCGCGGGCCGGCGCGCTCGAGCAGGACACGGCCGATCTGTTCGTCCGCACCCTCTCGCTCGGCGAGCTGACCGCCCAGCATGTGATGACCCCACGGGTGCGGGTCAGCGCGCTGCACTCCACGGCGACCGCCGTGGATGTGCTCAATCTCACCCGGGCCACCGGGCTGTCCCGCTTCCCCGTCTACCGCGACCGGCTGGACGAGGTCATCGGGATGGTGCACCTCAAGGACGCCCTCGCGGTGCCGTCCGACGAGCGGCTGCGCACCCCCGTCAGCCGGATCGCCCAGTCCCCGGTGCTGGTCCCCGAGACGCTGCCGGTCCAGCCGCTGCTGGAGCGGCTGCGCAGTGAACAGCCGATAGCCGTGGTCGTCGACGAGTACGGCGGCACGGCCGGTGTGGTCACCCTGGAGGACATCGTCGAGGAGCTGGTCGGCGAGGTGCGCGACGAGCACGACGACGAGGCCGCGGAGACCCCCGACCTGGTACAGACCCTCACCGAGGACGGCCGCACCGTATGGGACGCCGACGGCGGCTGCCGCGTCGACACCCTGCGCCGGATCGGCCTCGACGCGCCCGACGGGCCGTACGAGACCGTGGCCGGGCTGGTGGCCGATCTGCTGGGGCGGATCCCCGCCCCCGGCGACATCGCCGAGCTGCCCGGCTGGAAGCTGGCCGTCCGGCAGGTCGGCCACCACCGGGCGGAACTGGTGCGCATCGTCCGTACGAGTACGCCGCCCGTGCAGATGAGTGCCCCCGCCGTCGCCGGGAAGGCGGACGGACGATGAGTCTGGTACAGCTTCTCTTCGCCGTTCTGCTGGTCCTGGCCAACGGCTTCTTCGTGGGCGCCGAGTTCGCCCTGGTCTCGGTGCGCCGCAGCCAGATCGAGCCGCGCGCGGCCGAGGGCTCCGGGCGCGCCCGTACGGTGCTCACGGGCCTGGAGAACCTGCCGCAGATGATGGCGGCCGCCCAGTTCGGCATCACCGTCTGCTCGCTGACCCTCGGCGCGGTCGCCGAGCCGACCGTCGCCGAGCTTCTGGAGCCGGTCTTCCACGCCGTCCAGCTGCCCGAGCAGCTGATCCATCCGCTCGGCTACGCCATCGCGCTCGCCCTGGTGGTCTTCCTCCATCTGGTCATCGGCGAGATGGTGCCGAAGAACCTGGCCATGGCGGCGCCGGACAAGACCGCGCTGTGGCTGGGCCCCGGACTGGTCGCCTTCGCGCGGCTGTGCCGCCCGGTCACCGCGCTGCTGGGGGCGTGCGCCCGGCTGGTGCTGCGCCTGTTCCGGGTGGAGCCCAAGGACGAGGTCGAGGCCGTCTTCACCAGCGAGCAGCTGACCCATCTGGTCGAGGACTCCCGGCAGGCCGGGCTGCTCGACCCCGGGGAGCAGGAGCGGCTCGCGGACGCCCTGGAGCTGGGCAGCCGCCCGGTCACGGACGTCCTCCTGGACCCGGCGGGCCTGGTCACGGTCGATCCCTCGGTCACCCCCCGGCAGATCGAGGAGCTGACCGTGCGCACCGGCTACTCGCGCTTCCCGGTACGCGGCCCCGGCGGCGCCTTCATGGGCTATCTGCATGTGAAGGACGTCCTGGAGCTGGAGTTCCCGGAGCGGGCCGTGCCGCAGCGGGTCTGGCATCCGATCGAGACGCTCCGGGCGGAGCTTCCGCTGGACGACGCCCTCACCGCGATGCGCCGGGCCGCCTCCCATCTGGCGGCCGTCGCCGACGCGTCGGGCACGGTGCTGGGGCTGGTCGCCCTGGAGGACGTCCTGGAGAAGCTGGTCGGCGAGGTCCACGACCCCGCCCACCGGGGCGGGACCCGGGACCGGGTGGCCGAGCCCAGGGGCGAGGCGGCGCCCGCACTCTCCGAGGAGGAGCGGGCGATGGTCGGCTGACCGCGGTCGC
>NZ_JAAAYH010000681.1:0-3145 GCF_018035285.1 Streptomyces sp. MK37H
ACCCTGGCCTGAGCCGGGGCGCCCCGCGCCAGGAGCCCTCCGGGTGCTACGCCTCCGGGTAGCGGCGCGGGGTCCAGACGATGTCGGTGCCGTCGCCGCGGCGGACCGTGCGGGTCTGGGAGGAGCCGACCAGGAGGATCGTGCGCATGTCGACCTGGGCCGGGTCGAGGTCGGCCAGCCGGACGATGCGTACCCGTTCCCCGGGGCCGCCGATGTCGCGGCCCAGCACCACGGGCGTGTCGGGGGCGCGGTGCTCCAGCAGGAGTTCGCGGGCCTTGCCCACCTGCCAGACGCGGCTGCGGGAGCCGGGGTTGTAGAGGGCGAGCACCAGGTCGGCCGCCGCGGCGGCGCGCAGCCGCTCGGCGATGACCTCCCAGGGCTTGAGCCGGTCGGAGAGGGAGATCACCGCGTAGTCGTGGCCGAGCGGGGCACCGGCCCGGGCGGCGGCCGCGTGGGCCGCCGTCATACCGGGGACGATCCGCACCGGGACCTCGCGATAGGGGTCCTCGCAGGCGGCCTCCAGGACGGCGGTGGCCATGGCGAACACGCCCGGGTCGCCCGAGGAGACCACGGCGACACGCCGACCCCGCCGGGCGAGGTCGAGGGCGAACTCGGCGCGTACGGCCTCGACCTTGTTGTCGGAGGCGTGGCGCCGCTGGCCCGGCCGTACGGGCACCCGGTCCAGGTAGGTGGTGTAGCCGACGAGGTCCTCGGCGGCGGCCAGCTCGCCACGCGCCTCGGGGGTGAGCCACAGCGGACCGGCCGGGCCGAGGCCGACGACCACGACCTCGCCCGGGGGGCCGGACACACCGCCCGGCGCGTCTACGCGGTCGTCGTGCGGTGTGTCCTCGCGATCCCCGCTCGGCGTGTCCCCGCGGTCGCCGTGCGGCGCGTCCACGCGGCTGGGCAGCACCGCCATCGAGAAGTACGGCACCGACTCCGGGTCCACCTCGGCCAGCGGGGCGGTCCGCTCCGCCTGCATCGTGGCGCGCTCCACATAGCGCGCGTCCGCGAGCCGTCCCGACCGCTCCAGCGCCCGGCGCACCGTCGGGAAGGTCCGGCCGAGCTTCATCACGGCCGCCGCGTCCGCCGTCGCCAGCCGGGCCGTCAACTCCTCCTCCGGCAGGGTGCCGGGGAGGACCGTCAGCACCTCCTCGCCCTCCACCAGCGGTGTGCCGAGCCGGGCGGCCGCGGCGCTGACCGAGGTGACACCGGGGATGACCTCGGTGGGGTAGCGGTCGGCGAGCCGCTTGTGCATGTGCATGTACGAGCCGTAGAAGAGCGGATCGCCCTCCGCGAGCACCGCGACTGTGCGCCCCGCGTCCAGATGCGCGGCGAGCCGGGCGGCCGCGTCCGCGTAGAACTCCTCCATCGCGCCGCGATAGCCGCCCGGGTGGTCGGTGGTCTCCGTGGTGACCGGGTAGACCAGCCGCTCCTCGATGTGGTCGGGCCGCAGATGGCGCTCGGCGATGGAGCGCGCGATGCTGCGCCCGTGCCGGGCGCTGTGGTAGGCGATGACATCGGCGGCGGCGATGACCTCCACCGCGCGTACGGTCATCAGGGAGGGGTCGCCGGGGCCGAGCCCCACACCGTAGAGCCGGCCCGTCTGCTGCTCGCTCACTCTTCCTCGCTCGCTATCGCGTTGATCGCGGCCGCGGCGATGGCGCTGCCGCCGCGCCGGCCGTGCACCACCAGGTGGTCGAGCGCCGTCGGATGCCCGGCCAGCGCCTCCTTGGACTCGGCCGCGCCGATGAAGCCCACCGGCACGCCGATCACGGCGGCCGGGCGCGGCGCGCCCGCCCCTCCTTCTTCGATCATCTCCAGCAGCCGGAACAGCGCCGTGGGCGCGTTGCCGACCGCCACCACCGATCCCTCGAGCCGGTCCCGCCACAGCTCCAGCGCGGCGGCGCTGCGCGTGGTGCCCATGCGCCGCGCCAACTCCGGTACGGCCGGGTCCGAGAGGGTGCAGATCACCTCGTTGTCGGCGGGCAGCCGCTTGCGGGTGACCCCGCTGGCCACCATGCGCGCGTCGCAGAGCACGGGCGCGCCGGACCGCAGCGCGGCGCGGGCGCGGGAGACCACCTCGGGGGTGTACGCGAGGTCCTTGACCAGGTCGACCATGCCGCAGGCGTGGATCATCCGCACCGCCACCTGGCTGACGTCGGCGGGGAGCCCGCCGAGGTCGGCCTCGGCGCGGATGGTGGCAAAGGACGCGCGGTAGATGGCCGCCCCGTCCTTCTCGTAGTCGAACACGGTGTCCTCGATCATGTCGTTCCACGGGCCGCCGCAACGGCGCCGGCCAACTGCTCTGCTGTCACTTCCACGCCGTCCTCCGCCTCCGGCGTGTCGCCCTTCGCGCCGCCCCGCACGGCGACCCGATAACCCGTGTCGCCGGTCGCCAGCGCGTCCACCCAGCGGCCCCCGGGGTGACCGCAGCGCCGTTCACAGCCGGAGACATACACCGGCAGCGGATCGGGCGCGCCCTGGCGGCCGTCGCCGGACGCCGCGCCGCTCTTCGGCCGCGGCTCCGAACCGTCCGCGACCACCAATGGTCCGGTGTCCGTTACCGCTTCCATCGTGTCCGCGACCCCGCGCGCCGTGCCCGCGACTATGCGCGCCGTGTCCTCGACCATGCGGGTCGCGTGGGACCGCACATCCGCCAGGGACTTGGCGCAGCCGGGCCGTCCCGTGCACGCGCCGACCCCGAGCCACGGTGAGTCCGGCGTGGTCACCAGTCCCGCGTCGGACAACTCGTTCAAGGCGCCGCGCGCGTCGTCCGGGGCGAACCCGGGGAGCACCACGCCGCGCCAGGGTGTCATACGCAGCTCATCCGCCCCGCTCCGGGAGGCGAGCCCGGTGAGCAGCCGCCACTGCGCGGCGCTCACCCGGCCCAGAGGCAGGGCGACGGACAGCGCGTGGCGCCCGTCCGGGCCGGGGACCAGCCCGGGGGCGGGCGGCGGTTGCGGCGGGCGTGGGCCCGGCGCGCCCGGGTGCGGCTCGGTGTCGATGCCCGCGTCGGCGAGTCGGGCCGCCAAGCGATCGGCGGTCACGGCGTGTTGCGCGGGCAGTTCCCGGATGCGCCACGCCCGGGTCCCGCTCTCCCGCGCCCTCGCCAGGAACTCCACCGCGGCCAGCGCCGCCGCCC
>NZ_JAAAYH010000682.1:0-3109 GCF_018035285.1 Streptomyces sp. MK37H
GGGCGTAGGCGCACAGCAGGACTGCCACCGACAACATCAGCGCCTGTCCGACCGGTTGGGACGCGAGCCGCAGCACGACCGCCAGCCCTCGGTCGATCATGGAGGGCGACCGGTCCAGCGTCGCCGCGCGCAGTCGGTGCGGCAGCATGACCAGCGAACGCAGCGACGGGTCCTGCGCCGCGCGCTGGACGACGGGCACCGCGAGGATCGGCACGGCGAGCAGAGTGGCCAGCCCGAGCGCGGTGGAACGGAAGACTCCGGCGGCGAGCAGCCCGGCCCACGACGAGCCGATGGTCAGGCCGAAGACGCCGACCACCAGCGCGGGCCAGTCGCCCGGCAGCGGCACCGCGTTGCCGCCCACGAGCAGCAGGAGCGCCGCGCTGTCGAGCACGATGACGCCGAGCGACAGCAGGACGGCACCGGCCGCGCAGACCGCGAATTTGGCGGCCAGCAGCCCGAGTCGGCGGGGCACGGCGTCCCGGGTCGCGGCCAGCGCCGGAAAGCGGAACTCGTCGCCGAAGGCGAGGGCGCCCAGGAGACCGGCCGCGATGGCGACGGGAGGCAGCGGGAGGTCGGCGGGCCAGCCGGTGAGCCGGTGCAGCTCCCCGGTGTCACCGGCGCGGGCGAGCAGCACGGAGGCGAGGAGGGAGGCCACGATGGAGGCGACGCCGATCAGCCAGCCGGTCCTCACGCCGGTGGCGCGGCGCACCTCGTAGCGCATCGGCCAGGCGGGGCCGGGGAAGCGGAGCTTGGGCAGCAGCCGCAGCGGGGGCGCCTCGGGGTCGCGGGCGCGGGCGGCCGCGGGAGTCCCCGGGCCCAGATCGGCGGTCTCCTCGACCAGCCGGTGGACCACGATGCCGTGGCGGTAGGCGGTCTCCCCGACCGATGCGGGAGACAGGCCGTAGACGGAGATGTGGGTCTCGTCGTCCCGCACCACGGAGAACGGGTCGGCGGGCGCGGCGCCCGACTCCTCCTCGGCCTCGGTCCCGATTCCGATCCCGGCCCCGACGCCGACTCCGGTCCGCGCGTGGGCCGCTTCGGCGCCGACCGCTTCGGCGTCGGCAGCGAGGGCGGGGATGGAGGCGGGGGCAGCCTTGTCAGCCGGGTTTGCCGTGTCTGCCCTATTCGCCTTGTCGCCGGTCGTCTTGTCGTTGATCGTCTTGTCATTGGCCGCGGCTTCCGCGGTGGCCTTCTTCGCCTCGGCCGCGGCGGAGCCCCGGGTGGCGAACTGGGCCATCCTGACCTTGCGCCAGATCGCCCTCTTCCTGGCCTTGGGCCCGGCGCTCTCGGCCTTGACGACGTCGCCCCCGTCGGCCACGTCGGGCTGGGCGACGTCGGCGGCCTGAGCAGTCTCGGTCTTGGCCGCGAGCTCGGCCGCCGCCCGGGCCTCCTCCGCCGCCTGGGCCTCGGCCAACTGCCGGGCGGCTTCAACCTCCTCCTCCAAGACGGCGGCGAGGCGGCCGACCAGCGGCGAGTGAACGACGACACGGGGGCGCAGCCGGGTGCGGGCGAACTCATCCACCGGCTGATCGGCCACCAGCCGCCCCGATTCCAGGGTGAGCACCTGGTCCGCGAGGCGGATCACACCCTCGGCGTCCTCGGTGGCGACGAGGACGGCGCCGCCCTGGGCGGCGAATTGACGCAGCAGCCCGTACAGCCAGGCGGTCTCCCGGGCCGACAGGCCCCGCGCGGGCTCGTCGAGGACCAGGGTGTGCGGGTCCCCGAGCAGCGCGGTGGCGATCCCGAGACGACGCTCCGCCCCGGTGGACAGATCACCGAGACGCTCGTCCGCCAGATCGGTGAGACCGACCACATCGAGCACGACATCGGCGCGTGCGGCAGCCACCCCGGCCGCGGCACCGAGCATCCTCAGATGCCCCCGCACGGTGCGGCCCGGGTGACCGGGGACGTCCTCGAGGAGAACGCCGATCTCATGAGCCGGGCGCCGGATGCGGTGCAGGGGGCGGCCCCGGAAGAAGGCGGAGCCATGGCCCCGGTCGAGCTGCAGCAGAAGCCGCAGCGCGGTGGTCTTGCCCGCGCCGGGGCCGCCGAGCAGTGCGGTGACCCGGCCCGCCGGGGCCTCGAAGGTGAGGTCGTCGACAACGGGCGGATGGTTGCGGCGGGGGGTGCTGGTCAGTCCGGTGGCCTGGATCATGGCTTCTCCCGCGGGGCATGGAACCGCTCGATGGCACGTGGGGACTGGTGGCGTACCGGAGAACGGTAACCCGCTATGTCCTATTTCGTCAGGACATAGCACTCCCGGGGAGTCGTCGTGTCATGGCCCGTCACACCTCGGGACGAAGCATGGGCGGATTGAGCAGCGTCGCCCCTCCGGCCCGGAACAACTGTGCGGGACGGCCACCCTGACGGGTCGTCGTACCGCCGGTGGGCACCAGGAACCCCGGGGTGCCGGTGACCTTGCGGTGGAAGTTCCGCGGGTCCAGGGCCACGCCCCAGACCGCCTCGTACACCCGGCGCAGCTCGCCGACCGTGAACTCCTGCGGGCAGAAGGCGGTGGCCAGCGAGGAGTACTCGATCTTGGAGCGGGCGCGCTCGACCCCGTCCGCGAGGATGCGGGCATGATCGAAGGCGAGCGGGGCGGCCAGATCACTGTCGCGCCCGAAGGCCCCCTCCTGGTCGAGCAGCGACTCGACCGGCGCCCAGCGCACACTGTGCGCGTCGCCCCCGGCCCGTGGCGCGGGCAGATCGGGCGCCAGCGCGAGATGCGCCACGCTGACCACGCGCATCCGGGGGTCCCGCTTCGGATCGCCGTACGTGGCGAGCTGCTCGAGATGGGCCGCGTTCGGCGGAACCGGAAGCGTGGGGGCATGCGCGAGCAGCCCGGTTTCCTCGGCCAACTCCCTGGCAGCGGCGACGGCGAGATCCTCATCGGGCCGCACGAAACCGCCGGGCAGCGCCCACCGCCCCTTGAAAGGTGGCTCCCCGCGGCGAACGGCCAGCGCACACAGCGAATGCCGCCGCACGGTGAGCACGACCAGATCAACGGTGACGGCGAATGCCGGAAAAGCCGACGGGTCGTAGGGCATAACGCGATCATAGTCGTCTGCCTGACGATAATCAGGCCCTTGAGCATGATCACCGATGTTCG
>NZ_JAAAYH010000683.1:0-3108 GCF_018035285.1 Streptomyces sp. MK37H
ACCCCCTGGCGGGCCTAGCGGGAGACGCAGAGCCGGACCACGAGCGAGACACAGTCCCGGGAGTCGTCGGAGCCGGAGCCGGGATCGGAGTCGGTCGGCTTGGCCGTGGGCCGCTGTGTGGGCTCGTCCGTGGGACGCTGCGTCGGCTTCTGCGTCGGTTCGTCGGTCGGCCGGTCCGACGGGCCGTTCGACGCGGAGGACGAAGGGGGCGACGAGGGCGAAGACGGTCGCGCCGAGGACGATTCGGAGGAAGCGGACGTCGGCGCCTTGCGCGAAGGGGACACGGCGCTGGACGGCACATCCGTCGGGGAGTGCCCGGCGGGCACGCTCGAGGTGGACGGCCGGTTCCGGGACGCCTCCCCCGGAACGCCCGCCCGCGAGCCCTCCGAGTGCCGCGAGGCCCCGGATGTGGCGGATGAATCGGAAGAAGCGGAAGGATCAGCGGAGTCGGATGTATCCGATATGGACGGCGTCGAGGCCGCCGCTGACTGCTGCGCCTCCGCCGAGCCGCCGTCCGTCAGCGCCAGCCCCGTCATGACCGCCGCCCCCGCGACCAGCAGCACACCGCCCGCGGCCGCCGCGACCGCCACCGGCCCCGCCTGGCGCACCTGTCCGCGGACGAGGTGGTGCATGGAACGGCGGGAGGAGACCAGCGGCCCGTTCGAGGGCGCCGCGTGCGCACCGCCGCCGGTCGCCAGGGCACCCACTCCGGCGGCCCCCACGGCACCCACCGCACCGGCGGCCGCCAGCGGCGCCAGGAAACGCGCCATGTCCCGGTCGTACAGCGCGAGCAGCGCCGGGCCGGTCAGCGCGGGCAGCCGGTCGTCGGCAGCGACCAGCTGCTCCATCCGGCCCCGGCAGTCTCGGCAGCCGTCGATGTGGACGGCGATCTGTTCGGCCTGGTGGGGGGAGTCCGCGCCCCGCACATGGTCGGGCAGCCCCTCCCAGTGCCCACCGCACGCGGCGCTCGCCGGATAGCCGGGCTGGGCGCGCAGGAACTCCTGGCGCACGGTCTCCCGGACACGCTCCACCAAGGCCGCCGCACCGTCCGGGCTCGCCCCGGTCCGCCACGCCACCTCCTCCGGCGGGAGCCCGTCCACCTCGGCGAGCCACAGCACCTTGACCCAGCGCTGCGGCAGCTCGTCGAGGACCTGGACGAGCGGTTCGAGGTACGACGCCTGCTGCGACGGACCCCCGATCCCCACCCCGGCCGACAGCGCCCTTACGGCGCCCGTCAGCTCGGCCGGGACGGCATCGGCGCCGAGGGGATGTCCGGCGCGGATCCGATGCCACACGCTGTAGTGCGCCTCGGCCACCAGGTCCCCCGCAACCCAGGGGTCGCCGGTGAGAGTTCGGGCATATCCGCACAGACGCGAATATTCGGCTTCGTAGATTCGGCTGTAGGCGGCCGTGTCGAGCGCCGCGTGACCTTCGGTCATGGTGGAACAACCCCTGGGGTGGGTGCCTCGTCATTGCCGACGTTTCTGTAACAGCTCCGCACGGCGCCCCGAGACCTTGCATGGTTTGGCAAGCCTAAATGCCCTATGTCCCCTCGAAAAATCAGTCGTGACGCACGTCACGTCGAAAGCGGGTGCACTGGCCTGATCGCCCAAACGTCTTAACGGTCGTAAGGGCGACGCGCCCCGCACCTATCGCAAGGGAGCCGACGTGACCACTGTCATCGACCAAGCCGTCCAGGCACAGCTCATCGCGTCGACGCCCGAGTCACGCGCGATTCCGGCGTGCCTGCGCTACGAGCGGGACGACCCGTTCGCCGTCCGCGTCTCCTTCCCGCCCTCCGCGTCCCTCGACGGCTCCGCGGTGGAGTGGACGTTCGGGCGCGAGCTGCTCGCGGCCGGGCTGCGGGGCCCCGCGGGCAGCGGGGATGTGCAGATGTGGCCGAGCGGACCACAGGGGACGGTCCTGGAGTTCCATGCCCCCGAGGGCATGGCCATGGTCCAGTTCGACACCGCCGATCTCCGCAGATTCCTCGGCCGGTCGTACGCGGTCGTCCCCGAGGGCAGCGAGGCCGGGGAGCTCGACCTGGACGAGGGGCTGGCGTCGCTGCTGAGAGACGCCTGAGGTCCGTACGGAAGCCCGGGCCGGTACGGAGGCTCGGGCCCGTACGGGCGCCCGCCCCGTACGGACGTCTTGGCCCGTACGGATTCTTGGCCCGTACGGGCGCTTGAGCCCGCCCCTACCGGTGAGGGGTCAGGTGGCGGTCACGGCCGTGGTCGACGCCAGCATGGTCGTGACGACGGCGGCGGCGAGCGCCGTCCGCACCTGCGCGATCACCTTCTCCAGCACCGGGCCCATGCCCCCGCAGCGCTCCCCCAGCTCCAGAATCCGGCGCTTGCGGACCTTGGCGTCCGTGGCCGTCACCACGGACCTCAGCTCACCCGCCGCCGCCAGGGTGACCAACGCCGCGTCCCGTTCGGACACTTCGGCCGCCGGCTGCTCACCGTGCAGCACGCGCACCGCGTCGTCCCGCATACCGGCCACCTGATCGGGTCGTTCCAGCGTGTACTCCTTGGCCGGGAACAGCCCCAGCATCCGCTTCCCCTTCGCCCGCACATATCCGGCTGCCGCCATCTGGTCGCGGACCGCGTGCTCGGTCAGCCGCGGCTGATGTCCCACCCAGATCTGCCAGCTGCGCGGCCGGGATTCGCCGATCAGCTCCAGCAGCCCGTCGAGCACTTGGTCGCCGGTGGCGGCGTCGGCCACGGGGCAGGGGCTGCCGTCGGCGTCGGTGAGCATGCCCCGCTGAACGAGTTCGGTGAGGGCGGCGGCGCGGACGAGGAGGGCGGTGTGAGCACCGGCGGGTTGGCCGGTCTCGGGGTCGTAGGAGAGCAGGTAGAGCGAGGCGGCGAGGGAGAGCGATCCGTTCGGCACGGGAACCTCCGACGGTCGGGCGTCCGGTGGGGCGGCGTGCTTCGACCATATAGGCCACGCGCCCTCATGATCGACCCTCCGCCACGGGGTCTGCGCGGCTCCTGGGAACACGTCACCTGACCGAGGCCCGGTTGCCAATGGGTTGCCAGGAACACGTCACCTCCCCGGGGCTTGGCATCCCCCGGGGACATGGCCCCTCCCGGACACGGTGGTTCC
>NZ_JAAAYH010000684.1:0-3107 GCF_018035285.1 Streptomyces sp. MK37H
CCGCGCCACCTCGTGGAACTCCCCACCCGGGCCGCCGTCCGGCGCGTGCGGCGGGGCCACCAGCGCGATCCGGCCCCAGCCGCGCTTCCGCATCCCGGCGACGGCCCACTGGACGGTGCGGATCGCGGGCGCGAAGGCATCGGCGACCAGCGGCCGCCAGTGCTCCTCCGGGACGTCCTCGAACCGGGCGTGCGGCTCGCGCCGCGCGCCCCTTCGCCGGGCGGCCGCCACCAGCATGTCCAGCCCGCCCCAGTGCTCCTCCACGGCGGCCACGACCCAGCGCGGCGACGCGGCGTCGTCCAGGGCGTACGGCACGGCGAAGGCCCGGCCCGGGTCCGGTCCCGACAGCTCGACGGCCAGCGCCTCGGCGGTCTCGCGGCGGTGCCGGAAGGCGAGCGCGACCCGGGCGCCCTGCTCCGCGAAGGCGCGTGCGGCGGCGCTGCCGATGGCGCCGGTGGCCCCGGTGACCAGGACCGTGCGCCCCTCCAGGCCGAGGTCCAACATGGGCGCTCCTCGCGGTCGTTCCCACTGAGAAGGCCATGGTCGCCGTCGTGACTCGAGCCCGCCTCGACCCGCGCCCGACCCCGTCCGGTGCCTCGCTCGGCGGCTATCCGGCGTTTCGCTGGAAGGCGGAGCGATAGCTGTGCGGGCTGGTGCCGACGACGCGCTTGAAGCGGTCGCGGAAGGAGGTGGGCGAGCCGAACCCCACCTGGGAGGCGATGCGCTCCACGGGGTGGGTGGTGGCCTCCAGGAGATACTGCGCCTGGCGGATCCGGGCGCGGTGCAGCCACTGCAGCGGGGTGGTCCCGGTGTGCTCCCGGAAGCGGCGGTTCAGGGTGCGGGTGCTCATGCCGACGTGGGCGGCGATCTCGTTGAGGGTGAGATCCCGTCCGGCGTTGTCCTCCATCCACCGCAGCAGGGGTTCGAAGAGCGATCCGCGCGGTACGGGCGGCTGGTCATGGACGATGAACTGGGCCTGTCCGCCCTCCCGTTCCAGGGGCATCACGGACAGCCGGGCGGCGTCGGCCGCCACGGCGGAGCCATGGTCGCGCCGGATGATGTGCAGACACAGATCGAGCCCGGCCGCGGCGCCCGCCGAGGTGAGGAACTGGCCGTTGTCCACATAGAGCACATCCGGGTCGACCTGGATCTTCGGATGAAGCTCGGCGAGCAGCGCGCCGCCGAGCCAGTGCGTGGTGGCGCGGAGTCCGTCGAGCAGCCCGGTGGCGGCGAGGACGAAGGCCCCGGAGCAGATCGAGGCGATACGGGTGCCCCGCCCGGCCGCGTCCCGCAGCGCCTCGACCACCTCGTCGGGGACCGGGAGCAGGGGGTCGCCGCGGCCGGGCACGACGATGGTGTCGGCCTCGGCGAGCGCCTCGAGCCCGTACGGAGCCTGGAGGGCGAACACCCCGGCGTCGACGGCGGGGGCGGGGGCACAGACCCGGACCCGGTAGGGCTCCCGGCCGTCCGGCAGCCGGGTGCGGGTGAACACCTCGATCGGGGTGGCCAGATCAAAGGCGATGACCTGGTCCAGCGCCAGGATCACGACAGTGTGCATGGCCTCAACCTAGGCTGTACGGGGTATGGCGCCAATGCCGGGGTGGCGAGAAGTCGGTGTGGAGATGGTTTCCAGCCATCACGCTCGGGGTGTCATACGCGGCCGCACACCCCGGCGTCGGCGATACGGATCGAGGGGTTGCCGTAGGCCATGCGCTGGAGGATCTTGCGATAGAGCGGCGTATGACGCAGCGCCCGCGCGAGACGGGGGCGCACCCGGGTGGTGAACGCGCCCTGCGAGAGGATCGCCCGGCTCTGCAGGGTCTGCATCCGCATCACCGCCGCGATATCGGGCCCGCGCCGCCGCTCGAACTCCGCCAGCCGCTCGGCGCTGGTGTCGCCCTCGGCCAGGGCACGGGCCAGCAGGGGGTGCAGCACCACCGCGTCCTGCACCGCGAGGTTAATGCCCTGGGCGCCGATCGGGCTGTGGGTGTGGGCGGCGTCGCCGATCAGCACCAGCCCGTCGGCCACCCAGCGCTCGGCGCGTGCGGAGAAGACATCGAGCACACCGAGGTCGGCGGGGGTGCGGACCTGATCGCGGATCAGCGTGGCGTACCGCGGCACGGCACGCACCAGCCGCTCCTTGACGTGGTCGAGGCCGAGGGCGGCGATATGGCCGTAGCGCCGGGGCGGCAGGGTCCAGCCGATCTGGATCCGGTTCGGCCAGGAGCCGTAGACCAGCACCGGGCCGCCGCCGGTGCGGTACACCCGCACATCGCGGACCGGTGGCTCTTCCGGGGGCGCGATGAGGGTGCACCACAGCACATCCTGGGCGAACGCGTCGGCGCGGCCCGCCCCGATGCCGGCCAGCCGCCGGATCCGCGAGAACCGGCCGTCCGCGCCGACCACGACCCGGGCCCGTACGGCACAGCGGCCCGGCGGGCCTTCGGCGATGACCCCGGCGATCCGCCCCTCCCGCCGCAGCAGCGCCCCGGCCCGCCGTCCGGGCAGATAGCGGAAGCCGGACGAGCGGCGGCAGCGGGCGAGGAGCTCGTCCAGCAGATGGGGGCGCACCACGCTCAGCAGGTGGTCGTACGGGGCCGGAAGCAGCCGGTAGTCGGCCTCCAGCAGCACCCGCTCGCCCTCGATCACCAGGAACCGGTGGTGCTCATGGGCGCCGCGGGCGCGGGCGCCGGCGAGCACATCGAGCGCGTCCAACAGCTCCATCGCGCCGGGCTGGAGTATTTCGCCGCGGACCACGCGCTGATGCGCGCGGGCGCACTCCACCACGGTCACCCGAGCCCCCGACCGCAGCATCAGCAGCGCCAGCACCAGACCGGCCGGGCCGCCCCCGACCACGCACACATCGGTGTCGATCTCGCGCATCATCGCGCCTCCTGCTGGTCGGGCTCAGGGTCCAGGGCTCAGGCCGTGGGCATCGGGCATCGGGCGCCTGTGACAGCCCCTGGACGCGCTACGGCTCCGCTTGCCCGCGCGGGGGGATCGGGCAGCGGAGCCGTAGCAGGCCCGGCTGAAGGGCGGCGCCGGGCGTCTTTGGGGGGATGGTTCGCCGGACGGGGACGGCTGGTACGGGACCTACGGGACTCCGG
>NZ_JAAAYH010000685.1:0-3093 GCF_018035285.1 Streptomyces sp. MK37H
GCGGGAAGGGGCGGGGAGGGGAAAGATCCACCGGACACCCCCGCAAGACCTCCGGCCCCGCGCGGCCTTACACGGCCCTTGACGGTCCGTGCCCGCGGTGCCAGAGTCAATCAAAATCTGACGATCCGTCAGATCGACGTTCGTCTGAGGCGGTGAACCTCCATGGAATTCGGACTCTTCGTGCAGGGCTACGTCCCCGAAAGCCGACGCCGAACCGACCCCGAGGCCGAGCATCACGCGCTCGTCGAGGAGACCGAGTACGTCATCCAGGCCGACCGGTCGGGCTTCAAGTACGTATGGGCCTCCGAGCACCACTTCCTGGACGAGTACTCCCACCTCTCCGCGAACGACGTCTTCCTCGGCTATCTCGCCCACGCCACCGAGCGCATCCACCTCGGCTCCGGCATCTTCAACCCATTGCCGCAGGTCAACCACCCGGTCAAGGTGGCCGAGAAGGTCGCGATGCTCGACCACCTCTCCGGCGGCCGGTTCGAGTTCGGCTCCGGCCGGGGCGCGGGCAGCCACGAGATCCTCGGCTTCCTGCCGGGCGTGACCGACATGAACGCCACCAAGGAGATCTGGGAAGAGGCGATCGCCGAGTTCCCCAAGATGTGGCTGCAGGACGAGTACCAGGGCTTCACCGGCAAGCACTGGTCGCTGCCGCCGCGCAAGGTGCTGCCCAAGCCGTACGGGGCCGCCCACCCGGCGATGTGGTACGCGGCCGGATCGCCACCCTCGTACGCGATGGCGGGCAAGAAGGGCCTGGGCGTGCTCGGCTTCTCCATCCAGAAGGTCTCCGACATGGAGTGGGTCCTCGACTCCTACAAGAACGCGATCAAGGAGGCCGAGCCGGTCGGCGGCTTCGTCAACGACAACGTGATGGTCACCTCGACCGCGATCTGCGCCGAGACCCACGCCAAGGCCGTCGAGGTCGCGCTCGGCGGCGGGCTCAACTACCTGCAGTCACTGCTCTTCCGGTACCACGACACCTTCCCCCGCCCGGACGGCATCCCGCAGTGGCCCGAACTGCTGCCGGAGTACACCGAGGAGATCATCGAACTCCTCATCGCCGAGGAGCTGATGATCTGCGGCGACCCGGACGAGGTCTTCCGCCAGTGCAAGCGGTGGGAGCAGGCGGGCGCCGACCAGCTGTCGTTCGGGCTGCCGATCGGGATCGGCTACGAGGACACGATGAACACGATCAAGCTCATCGGCGAGCACGTCATCCCGAAGATCGACACCGATCCGGTGCACCGCACGACCCGCTTCCGCCAGGCCGTCACCCAGTAGCCGCACAGGCCGTCACCCAGTAGCCGCACAGGCCGTCACCCAGTAGCCGCACAGGCCGTCACCCAGTAGCCGAAGACGCCAGCCGCAGACGCGAGAAGGGACCTGAACCCGTGCTCGACCACCTGATCAAGGGCGCCACCGTGGCGGACGGCACCGGCGCGCCCTCGTACGTCGCCGACGTCGGCATCCGGGACGGCCGGATCGTGGCCATCGCCGAGCCCGGGGCCGTCACCGAACCGGCCCGGTCCACCGAGGACGCCACCGGGCTCGTCCTCGCGCCCGGGTTCGTCGACCCGCACACCCACTACGACGCCCAGCTGTTCTGGGATCCGTACGCCACCCCGTCCATGAACCACGGCGTGACCACCGTGGCCGGCGGCAACTGCGGTTTCACCCTCGCCCCGCTCAACCCCGACCGGCCCGGCGACGCCGACTACACCCGGCGGATGATGAGCCGGGTCGAGGGCATGTCGCTGGTGGCGCTGGAGCAGGGCGCGCCCTGGAACTGGCACGGCTTCGGCGAGTACCTGGACGCGTTGGAGGGCCGGATCGCCGTCAACGCGGGCTTCATGGTGGGGCACTGCGCACTGCGCCGCCATGTGATGGGCGAGGACGCGATCGGCGGACAGCCCAGCCCCGCGCAGCTGGAGGAGATGCTGCGGCTCTTCCATGAGGCGATGGACGCGGGGGCGTGGGGGCTGTCCACCACCCAGTCCTCGACCCACTCGGACGGGGACGGACAGCCGGTCGCCTCCCGCCACGCCCAGCCCGGGGAACTCCTGGCGCTCTCCCGGGCCGTCGGCGACCACGAGGGGACGCAGATCGAGGCGATCGTGGCGGGCTGTCTCGACCAGTTCGCCGACGAGGAGATCGACCTGCTGGTGGACATGAGCGCGGCCGCCGGCCGCCCGCTCAACTGGAACGTGCTGACCATCGACGCGGCCGTCCCCGAGCGGGTGCCGCGCCAGCTCCAGGCCAGCGAACGCGCCCGTAAGGCGGGCGGCAGGATCGTCGCCCTCACGATGCCGATCCTCACCCCCATGAACATGTCGCTCGGCACCTTCTGCGCGCTCAACCTCATCCCGGGCTGGGGCGACATCCTGGGGCTGCCCATCCCGGAGCGGATCGCCAAGCTCCGCGACCCGGCCGTACGGGAGGAGATGCTGCGCCGCGCCGGCAGCCCCGAGGCCGGGGTGTTCCGGCGGCTCACCCACTTCGGTCGGTACGTCATCGGCGACACCTACAGCGAGGCCAACGCCGGGCTGACCGGGCGCGTGGTCCGCGACATCGCCGCCGAGCGCGGGCAGGAGGCGTTCCACTGCCTGGTGGAGATCTGCGCGGCGGATGAGATGCGTACGGTGCTGTGGCCGATGCCGACCGACAACGACCCGGCCAGCTGGCGCTTGCGACGGCGGACCTGGGAGCACGAGGACGTCATGCTCGGCGGCTCCGACGCCGGGGCCCATCTGGACCGGATGTGCGGCGCCCCGTACACCACCCGCTTCATCGGCGACTGTCTGCGCGGACGGAAGCTGGTCGGCCTGGAGCGGGCGGTACGGATGCTGACGGACGATCCGGCGCGGCTGCTCGGGCTCCGCGAGCGCGGCCGGATCGCCGAGGGCTACCACGCCGACCTGGTCCTCTTCGACCCCGACCGGATCGACGCGGGCCAGGCGCGACTGGTCCACGACCTGCCAGGCGACAGCCCCCGGCTGGACTCGCGCGCGACGGGCATCGTGAGCGTCCGGGTGGGCGGCACGGAGACCATCCGGGACGACGAGATCACCGGCGCGGTGCCGGGGC
>NZ_JAAAYH010000686.1:0-3081 GCF_018035285.1 Streptomyces sp. MK37H
TCCGCCGCCCAGCAGACGTAGCCGTCCGGGCGGATGAGGAAGAGGGCCGGGGCGGGGCCGTAGGCGGTGGTGAGGTGGTCGTCCGGGTCGAGGAGGTCGGGGGACGGGCCGCCTGCCCGGATGGTGCGTAGGCATCCCGCCGTCCCCAGCGCCGGGGCGAGGCCCCCGAAGTCGGCGTCCGGCGCGGGCGGTGCCGCGTCGCCGAGGATCAGCAGGGTGAAGTGCGGGCCGCGCAGGACGTCGAAGAGCCGGACGGGTGTTCCATCGGGCAGGGCGCACGGCGCGTCCGGGGCGCGGTCACCGGCTCCGAGTGGGCCCGGGTGGTCTCGGTCGGCCCGGTCGTTTCGGTGGCCGTGGTCGGTCCGGTGTGCCCGCTCGTCGCTCCGGCCGTCTCGGCCGTTCCGCTCATCCACCGCCAGCGGGCCGTCCCGGTAGGACAGGCCCAGCTGGTGGACCTCGCTCGTGCGGCGCCGTCCCTCGGCGTCGCCCGAGCGGTGGGCGCGGTGGATGCGGGTGCTGATGCCGAGGACTCCCGCCGCGATCGGCAGGCGTTCGGCCTCGTAGCTGTCGAGCAGGGCCGGGTCCGCGCCGTGCCGCAGCACCTGCCCGAGCTTCCAGCCGAGGTTGTACGCGTCCTGGACGCTGGTGTTGAGGCCCTGGCCGCCCGCCGGGGAGTGGATGTGGGCGGCGTCGCCGATCAGGAAGATCCGGCCCGCGCGGAAGCGGTCGGCCATCGCCGCGCGTGGGGTGAACGTCGAGGCCCACCGCACCTCGCGGACGTCGGAGGCGGCGAGGTGGGTGCGGTCGGCGATCAGCCGGCGGACGGCCTCGGGGGAGGTGTCGGGGACCGCGTCCGGGGCGTCGTACTGCGCGGCGACCTGGAACTGGTCGGTCCCGGGGAGCGGGCACAGCGCGATGGCGCCGCCCTTCGCGTGCTGCCATACGTGCCAGTGGTCGCGGCCCAGGCCGCGCTCCGCGCCGTCGATCACCGCGTCCGCGATCAGGGTCGGCGCCGGGTCGACCGTCTCGCCCGTCATGCCGATGCCGAGCCGCTTCCGGACGGTGCTGCGGCCGCCGTCGGCCGCCACGAGGTAGGCGGCGCGCGCGGTCCCGGCCGAGCCGTCTCCGTACGCGAGATGCGCGGTGACACCGTCCGCGTCCTGCTCCAGGCCGGTGAGCGCGGTGCCGAACTCGACGCCGCCGCCCAGCTCCTGGAGGCGCGCGTAAAGGATCTCCACCGTCCGCCACTGCGGCAGCATCCAAATCTCGTGGTACGGCCGGTCCGGCGCCGGATCGGTCCGCTCGATCATCTGGAACGCCCCGAGCGACTGCCCGTCCCGCCATCCCAGCATCGGCGGGTACGGACCGCCCGCCTCCCGTACGGCGTCGCTGACGCCGAGGTCGTCGAAGACCTCCTGGGTCCGGGGCTGGAGCCCCTTGCCGCGCGAGCCCGGGAACAGCGCCTCGCCGCGCTCGACGACCCGGGCCCGCACCCCGCGCCGGGCCAGGTCGATGGCGAGGGTGAGGCCGGACGGACCGGCTCCGACGATCAGTACGTTCAGCATGGCCCCGGGGGCGCCCGAGGTCTCCTTAACGTTGTTAAGTTCCATGTCCGGGAGCGTGCACTTAACGGTGTTAAATTGTCAAGGGATCCCTCTGAGCGGGGAGAATGACCGGATGGCGACGACGCGACTCGACCAGACCCTCGTGGTGGACACCGCCCTGCGGCTGCTGAACGACGTGGGTCTCGAAGGGCTGACCCTGCGCCGCATCGCCAAGGAGCTGAACGTCCAGGCCCCCGCCCTGTACTGGCACTTCAAGAACAAGCAGGCGCTGCTCGACGCGATGAGCACCGCCATGTACCGGCGCATGTCCGAGGCGTACGGCGACCTCGGCGACGGCACCTGGCAGGAGCGGCTCGTCCACGTCCACCGCGCCCTGCGCCAAGCGCTGCTCGGCTACCGCGACGGCGCGAAGGTCTTCAGCGGCAGCCGGTTCACCGGCACCGACCACGCCGGGCCGCAGGAGGACCACCTGCGCGCCTTCGTCACGGCGGGCTTCACCCCGAGCGCCGCCGCCCGCGCCTCGTTCATCGCGTACAGCTTCACGCTCGGCTTCGTGATCGAGGAGCAGTCCGTCGAGCCCCGGCCGGGGGAGCGGACCCCCGGCTACGACGTCACGGAGCGCGAGGAGCGCATGGCCGCCGAGGGCTATCCGCTGGCGGCGGCGGTGAGTTCGGACCTGTTCCAGGACTACGAGGCGCGCTTCGAGGAGGGGCTGCGCGCCATCGTGGCGGGCATCGAGGCGACCCTGGCCCCCGCGCCCTCGCGTTAGGGCCCGCCTCCCCGGCGGGGAATGCCTCGATGCCGAGCACCCGCAGCAGGGCCAGCCGCTCGCGGGTCTCGGCGTCCGCCGGGGTCAGCACCGGCAGTCGCTGGCCCAGGTCGGGGGTGACGAGGGTCTCGCAGTCCGTACGGCGTCCTCAGCCGTGGTCTCATCTCTGGGCGCTGATCCCCCGGCCCCCGGCGACAGCCGCGCCTTCAGCCCGCGGTTCGCGAGCGGGAACGTGGAACACAACCTCGCCCTGGTGGAGGCCCTGCGCCGGGTGGCCGAGACGAAGGGGTGCACCGTCGCCCAGCTCGCCATCGCCTGGGTGGCCGCGCGGGGCGAGGAGATCGTGCCGCTGATCGGCGCGCGTAGCCGTGAACGGCTCGCCGAGGCGCTGCCCGCGATCGAGCTGGAGCTCGCCGCGGACGACTTTGCCGAGATCGAGAAGGCGGTGCCGCTGGGCGCGGCGCGCGGCGACCGATACCCGGCCGCGTTCATGTCCGGGCTCGGCGTGGGGAACTGAGCCCGGCGCTTCCGGCACTTCCGGCGGGGCCCGGACCCAGCACCCACAACAAGCGCCGTCGCAGTGTGAGGGCGCGTCACAAGCGCGCTAGGGGGATCCCTAATTGTGACGTCCGGACTCATGGCAGGTCTGGACCAGTCGTGGCACCCTACCGGCGACAAAGCGTCAGACAACGTTGTCCGGCGCTCTCGGGCACCTCCAACGGACTTGGAGCCGACCGCATGAGACGT
>NZ_JAAAYH010000687.1:0-3069 GCF_018035285.1 Streptomyces sp. MK37H
TGGCTGTAGTCGCCGCAGCCGGCCGCGTTGCCGCAGTCCCAGTCCGGCGCACCGCCGTAGGACTTGATCGCCCGGGCTTTCTGGGCGAGCACCGCGGGTGGCAGATTGTGCGGCCAGCGCTGGTTGTAGTAGCCGCGGAACGCGGTGGTGGTGAAGCGCGGGGCATGCTTGTCCCGCTGCGTGGCGGCGGCCACCCACTGGGCGATCGCCTTCCAGGTGAACAGCGCGACCGGGGTGTGGTCGCGGTGGTCCGAGCAGCCCGGCTGATCGTTGTCCTTGGGGTGCAGGACGTCGTGCACCTGGAAGTCGGGGTCCGGGTCCAGCGTGTGGATCAGCGTGGGCCGATAGCGGTCCATGATCCCGGCGAGCACGTCGACCAGCGTCTGATGGCCGTACGAGCTGGGGTGCGCCACGGGGGAGTCGGTGGCCAGGAGGGTGCGCATCACGGTGCCCGGGGTGTCCCACAGCGCCGGGATCCGTACGCCGCCGTCCGACAGCATCGCGATGTTGAGGAAGATCAGCCGGGCGCTGCGGGTGCCGTTGGCGAGGGTGTTGGTCTCCGCCGTGACCCCGCCGGGCAGCCGCAGCACGGACCGCTGCCAGGGCGCGAACTGGTTCAGCCCCATCATCTGCGCGTACGCCTGCCGCAGCCCCTGGTGGCGGGATGCGGAGTACGCGGCCTTGTCGGCGTGCGGGACCGGCGTCCCCGCCTGATGGTTGATCCCCCGGGCCTCACCGGCCGTGACGTACACGCACACCACCGGGACGCCGGAGCGCAGCACCTGCTCGGCGTCCGGGTTCATGAAGTACAGATCATCGTCGGGGTGCGCCATGATCTGCAGCAGCAGCGCCCGCTTGTCGCCCACCGTGGAGGTGAACGGCTCCGCCGCCCCGGGCTCACTGGCCCGCGCGGGCTCTGCTGTCGCGCCGCGCGAATGTCCCGCCCCGCATCCGGCGATCCCGGTGACCCCGGCAATCCCCACGGCTCCCCCGGCGGTGAGCGCCGCCAGCGCGGCGAGCGTCTGCCTGCGGGTGGTCCGCGCCCCTCGCGATGTCCATCGACTGTTCAATTTGGTGACCCTGTCACTTCGGCAGCGCGTAGTCTCCGGCTGCTCCGAGTGAAGGGACGGTCGGTGATCTTGACAGGTTGTCCGATGGCCGGGAGGTATCGGTCACAGATCGGGCACATGGTCGCCACGGGGCCGACGCATACTCGTCGGAGGTCGGCCCTCCGGCTACGTCAGTCGGCGATCAGCACCCCGAGCACCGCGAGCCAGCAGGCCGCGACCAGCACCGGCAGCAGCATCATGATCGCGCCGGTCGGGGACACCTTCAGATAGGCGGCGCCGGGGTCGTCGGTGCGGCGGTTCACTATCCGCTCGCCGCCGTGCCAGGCCATGTACTCCTCGAGCTCGACCACCGCCTCCTTGCGCGCCAGGAGGTACTGGCGTCCGAAGCGCAGCATCAGCGAGAAGCCCAGCGACACTCCGATGCCGATGACCGCGATGATCATCGCCAGCCCCTTGCCGAGGGAGCCGCCCGCGCCCTCCTTGCCGAGGCAGAAGGCGGTGGCGGCCGCGAGGCCCGCGGTGATGTAGAAGAAGTTGTTCAGCTTCTGCCAGTTGAGGTTGTCCTCGTGCTTGTAGAGGTCCACCGCGATCCCGTACTGCGCGTGCAGCATCGCCTCACGCGGTTTGCGCCACACCCACACCACCCGGGGCAGCCCGTCCGGCGGGGTCAGCCGGGTCAGTTCCTGGAAGCCGAGCTTGTGGTGGAAGCGCGCGGACGCGTCGTTGGGGGGATCGTTGACCACCGCGGCGATCACGGGGCTGAAGTCCCACTGGTCGATGACGTGGTAGTAGAGCATCGAGGCGATGCCACTCCGCGCCGCCTCGCGGGCCACGCAGATCTGCTTGATCACCAGGAAACTGCCGAGCGCCGTCTTGATCCGGCGGTTCAGCCATTCGTCCGGCTCGACCCGGTCGGAGCTGTAGGCCAGCAGGAACGCCAGCACCTGCCCGCCCTTGACCGCCACATAGAAGTGCTCGGCGGTCTCCAGCCGGGCGCGGTAGTCGGCCTCGGTGTACGCCGAGACCAGGAAGCCCCCCTCAACCGTCCCCGGGGCGCCGTCCGGCCCGTTCAGACTCCGTGACTCGGCGAGCCGGGCGATCTGCTCCACGTGCTCCTCGCCCGCCCGTAAGATCTCCACCCGCAGCGGCACCCCGGCCATCCCGATCCCCCCTCGTCCCGGCGCGCCGAACCTACCGTGGGCGCGGTCCGCGGCACCAGCGTGCCGCTCTACCGATAGCGCGGCAGGTTCTCCGTCGAGATGGTCCACTCGCCGATCGTGATGTCCTCCCCGTAGACGAAGTCCTTCCGGGTCGCGTACCGGGGGCCGTGCGGAGTGGGGTGGATCTCGGACAGCACGGCGCCCTCACCCGTACGGGGATCGAAGATCACATACACGGGAACTCCCAGCTGTGGATAATCCCGTGTCTTCCCCACCCAGTCATTGTCCGGATTGGACCGGGACACCACCTCGATGGCGGCGAGGAGCGTCTTCGGATCGAGCGCTCCTTCGACGTCCATATCCGCTTCGGCGATCACGATCACGTCCGGATGGCGCAACACGCCCGTGTTCGGGTCCTCCACATCCGGTGTGCCGGTATGGGCCAGCAGATCGTCCGGCATGACCTTCTCCAGCCGACGGCTGATGCGCGCCGCCGTCAGCTCGTGCGGCCCCCCCGGCGACATCATGTCGTGAACGATCCCTTCCCTGGTGATCTCCAGCTTTCCGGGAACGCTTTCCTGTATCTGCTCGACGATGTCCCGCATGGACTGGTAGCGGAGTGCGTCACGGTCGGCGTGATCCGGGGCGATCGTCATGGCGCTCGCTCCTCTCTCGGGCGGCGGCCGCGCCGGGCAACGGGAAGCCTGCAAAACCATGCTAGCGAGCCGGGCGGTTCCGGGCTGGGGCCCCTGGGCGAGCGGGGCTGGGGGCGGAGTGGGTGCCGGTGGCCGGGCGCGGGGTTCGTTTCGCGCCTTCGGCGCCATTGAGCAGCGGAGCAG
>NZ_JAAAYH010000688.1:0-3052 GCF_018035285.1 Streptomyces sp. MK37H
CATCCGCGCGACCACGCCCAGGTCATGGCTGACCAGGACCGCGGCGAGGCCGAGTTCCTCGCGCAGGGCGCCGATCAGGTCCAGCACCCCGCGCTGGGTGATCACATCGAGGCCGGTCGTGGGCTCGTCCAGCACGAGCACCTTGGGGCGGGCCGCGATCGCCATGGCGATGGCGACACGCTGCTGCTGCCCGCCGGAGAGTTCGTGCGGATAGCGGCGGGCGAGCTCGCGCGGGCGCTCCAGCCGCACCTGCTCCAACAGGTCCGTGACGGGCACCTCGCCGCCCGCCTCCGCGATCTGCCGTCCGATCCGCATGGACGGCGTCAGGGCGTGGCCCGCGTTCTGCGCGACCATCGCGACCGTACCGCCGCGCAGCCGCCGCAACTCCCGCGCGGACAGCGCGAAGACGTCCTCGCCGTCCACCGAAACGCGCCCGCCCGTGATCCGGGAGCCATGCCGCAGATGCCCCAGAAGCGTCGCGGCGACCGTCGACTTGCCGCTGCCGGACTCGCCGACCAGGGCCAGCGTCCGGCCGGGGCTCACCTCCAGCGACACCTCCTGGACGACGGGCACCTCGCGCCCGCCCGAGCGGTACGCCACGGACAGCTTGTCCACCGAGACGATCGGGGCCCGATCAGCCCGTTCCTGAAGAGTGAGCGGAGTCATCAGACGCCCTCCCTGATCCGGTCCACGCCCCACGCCTTCGACAGGCCGTCGGCCGCGAGGTTGAGCCCGACCACCATCGTGGCCAGGCCGATGATCGGCGCGAGGCTCGCCATCGGCACCACGGTGATCGCGGTGCGGTTCTCCGAGACCATCAGCCCCCAGTCGGGGGTGGGCGGATCCGCGCCGAAGCCGAGGAACGACAGCGACGAGATCAGCAGCACCACCCACGACGCCCGCATCGCGAACTCGACGCACACCACATCGCTGATGTTGGGCAGCACCTCGCGCCGCAGAATCGCCCAGGTGGTCTCGCCCCGGGCCCGCGCCGCGGTGACGTAGTCCTGCGGCACGACGGCGAGCGCGGCACCCCGCACCACCCGCACCACCTGGGGAACGCAGACGACGGCGATGGCCAGCACGATGACCGAGGACCCGGTGCCCAGCGCGGTGACGATCACCAGCAGGACGAGGATCGCGGGGATGGACAGCACCGCGTCCAGGACGCGCATGACCACATCGTCCAGCCAGCCGCCGTGCAGCGCGGCCGCACAGCCGAGGACGGTGCCGAGGGCGATGGTGATGAGGGTCGCGGTGACGGAGACGCCGAGCGCGTACCGCCCGCCGTACAGCACCCGGGTCAGCACATCGCGCCCGTACTGGTCGGTGCCCGCCCAGTGGTCGGCGCTCGGCCCGAGCAGGGCGTGCGAGGCGTCGCCGGTGGTGGGGTGGTACGGCGTGAGCAGCGGGGCGAGCAGCGCGACCACCACATGAACGGCGACGATCGCGAGCCCGATGACGGCCGGGCGGGAGGAGCGCACCGTGCGCCAGGTGCGGGCGGCGAAGCCGGGGCGTACGGACGCGGGCGGCGGCGACGCGGACGACGGGGCCGCGCCCGCGGGCAGCTTCAGGGAGCTCATCGGATCCTCCACTGAGCTCTTCGGATCCTCGACGGAGCTCATCGGATCCTCCCTCCTCGGGTGCGGAGCTTGGGATTGAGGGCCATGGACCCGAGGTCGGCGGCGAGGTTGCAGACGACGTAGACGACCGCGCTGATGAGGGCGATGGCCTGGATGACCGGCAGATCGCGGTTCTGCACGGAGGTGAGCATCAGCTTCCCGATGCCGGGATAGTTGAAGACGTTCTCGACCACGGCGACGCCGCCCACCAGCCAGGCCACATTGAGCGCGATGACGTGCAGCGTGGGCAGCAGGGCGCTGGGCAGTGCGTGCCGGGTGACCACGCGCCAGGTGGTCAGCCCCTTGAGCCGGGCGGTGGTGACGTACTCGCTCGCCATGACGTCGATCACCGAGGTACGGGCCATCCGCACGATGTACGCGGCCATGACGATCGCCAGCGAGGCGGCGGGCAGCCACACCGCCGGGAGCAGCTGCCCGAGTCCGGCCCCCGGCCCGTACAGCACCACGGCGGGAAGCACCGGCACGGTGACGGAGAAGGCGAGCACCAGCACCGTGGCCACGACGAATTCGGGGACGCTCATCCCGACCAGGCTGACCGTGGAGATCAGGTGGTCGGGCCAGCGGTCGCGGTAGAGCCCGGCCACGACGCCGAGGACGACGGATCCGGTGACCGCGAAGAGGACGGTGACGACGGCGATCAGGGCGGAGTTGCCGAGGTACTGGGCGACCTCGCCGCCCACCGGCTTGGTGGTTACCAGCGAGGTGCCGAAGTCGCCGTGCGACGCGCCCTTGATCCAGTCGGCGTACCGCTCCCAGGCGGGCTGGTCGAGGCCCATCTGCTTGCGCAGTGCGGCGACCGCGTCGGGGGTGGCGTCCCTGCCGAGCACCTGGGTGGCGACATCGCCGGGCAGCGCCTGGACGGCCAGGAAGACCATGACCGAGGAGAGCAGCAGGGTGCCGAGCGCGGCGACCACACGGCGGAGGAGAAAAGAGAACATCACGCCCCCTTCAGCCCGATGTGCAGGTAGTCGAACTCGAAGCCGTGCTCGGCGTAGCCGCGCACCTTCCGGGAGATCCCCACGAGCCGGTCGGCGAACATCGGGGTGATGGCCCCGCCCCGCTCGACGACGAGCGTCTGCGCCTGTCCGTACAGCTCACGCCTGCGGCCCTCGTCGATCTCCCGGCGGGCCCGGTCGAGCAGCGCGTCGAACTCCTTGTCGGACCATGCGGTCTCGTTGTACGAGGAGCCGCCGCGGAAGACCTGGTTGAGGAGCTGGTCGACGGGGCGCCCGGTGTACCAGTAGGTGGCCATGAGCGGCTTCTTCATCCAGATCTGGGTGTAGTACGAGTCCGCGGCGGCGGTCTTGACCCGGATCCGGATGCCCGCGCGCCCGGCCGACTCCTGGTAGGCGAGGGCCATGGGCGTGAAGATCGGGTCGTACGAGGAGGTGTAGAGGTCCACCGCCAGC
>NZ_JAAAYH010000689.1:0-3048 GCF_018035285.1 Streptomyces sp. MK37H
TTGTGACCCCCGCCGGAGGCGACAGCACCGCGACGGCCCGCACCTGGCCGGACGTACTGAGCTCGCTGATCGCCGGCCGGGACCTCGATGCCGACGACACCGCCTGGGCCATGGACCGGATCATGCGGGGCGAGGCCACCGACGCCCAGATCGCCGGTTTCGCGATCGCGCTGCGCGCCAAGGGCGAGACGGTCTCCGAGGTGGCCGGTCTGGTGCGGGCCATGTACGAGCACGCCCGGGTGATCGAGGTGCCCGGGGCGACCGTGGACATCGTGGGCACCGGCGGCGACCGCGCCAAGACCGTCAACATCTCCACCATGTCCGCGCTGGTCGTCGCCGGTACCGGCGCGCGGGTGGTCAAGCACGGCAACCGCGCCGCGTCCTCCGCCAGCGGCGCCTCCGACGTCCTGGAGAAGCTCGGCGTCAATCTGGACATCACCCCCGAGCGGGTGGTCGAGGTCGCCGAGGAGGCGGGGATCACCTTCTGCTTCGCGGTGAAGTTCCACCCGTCGCTGCGGCATGTCGCCTCGGCCCGCCGCGAGCTGGGCGTCGCCACCCCGTTCAACCTGCTCGGCCCGCTGACCAACCCGGCGAAGGTCACCTGCCAGGCGACCGGGGTCGCCGACGCCCGTATGGCGCCCATCATCGCCGGGGTGCTGGCCGAGCGCGGCTCCTCCGCGCTGGTCGTCCGGGGCGACGACGGGCTGGACGAGCTCACCGTGACCACGACTTCCCAGGTGTGGGAGGTCCGGGACGGCGCCGTGCGCCAGGAGACCTTCGACCCCCGGGACGTGGGTGTCGAGCGGGCCCCCGTGGAGGCCCTGCGGGGCGCTGACGCCTCGTACAACGCCGATGTGGCCCGCCGGCTGCTGGCGGGCGAGCGGGGCCCGGTACGGGACGCGGTGCTGCTGAACTCGGCGGCGGCGCTGGTGGCGCTCGAGCGGGACCCGGGGGACAAGCCCCTGACGGACCGGATCGGGGCGGGTGTCGCGCGGGCCGCCGAGTCGATCGACTCGGGCGCGGCGCGCGACGTCCTGGAGCGATGGGTCCGGGCCACCCACGCCTGAGCGCCCCGCTGGGAGTGCCCTGATATGCCGTCGATCGTCAGCGGCGCAGTCGTGGTCCGGCGAACGCCTTACGGCGCCCATGGTCTGTCCGGGATACGGACAGGGCATGGGCGCCGGCGTCTGACATGGCATACTCCTGCCCAGGTCACGAGCGACAGCGACTACGGCCCCGGCCTGCTGTCCGGCAACCCTCCGTCCGTGGCGGGGTGCCCCGGGTGATGACCAGGCCGCCAGGCAGCGAGGCCGGCGGCAAGCGCGGACCCCTCGCACTGGGGGTCCTGGTGGTCGAGGGAGTTCTTCCGTGATGCAGCGAATGCGCTAGGGCCGAGCGGCCCCGTCTCTCCTCCATGTGCTCCGCGCGGTGCGGCCGCGCGTCGAGCGATTTTCCGCGCCCTTACGGCCGGCTCGCCGCCGCCGTTTCCGTGCGCGTCACGCATTCCTTCGACCCCTTCGGGAGACTTCGCCATGTCCGCGCGCCCTGCTGCCACCGTCTCTGCCTCTGCCTCCGCCTCTGCTACCGCTTCCACCACCGCCGATTCCTCCGCCGCCGCCTGTGCGCCGCTGCCCGTGCTGGGCAGCGATGTCCTGGTCCCCCTGGTCACCGGCGGTGAGGTGACCTACGCGGCGCTCGACTACGCCGCCAGCGCCCCCGCGCTGCGGCGGGTCTGGGACGACATCGCCGCCTACGCGCCGTACTACGGCAGCGTGCACCGCGGGGCGGGCTACCTCTCGCAGCTGTCCACCGACCTCTTCGAGAACAGCCGTAAGGACGTCGCCGCCTTCCTGGGCTGCCGCGAGGACGACCAGGTCGTCTTCACCCGCTCCACCACCGATTCGCTCAACCTCCTGGCCGCCGTGGCGCCCCGGGGCACCGAGGTCTTCGTCTTCGAGACCGAGCACCACGCCTCGCTGCTGCCGTGGGAGCAGCGGGAGGACGTCACCGTCCGCTACCTCAGCGCCCCGCGCTCCCCGCGGCAGGCGGTGGAGACGCTGGAGAAGGCGCTCGCGGGGCGCGACGGGGGCCCGGCGCTGGTGTGCGTGACCGGCGCGTCCAATGTGACCGGCGAGCTGTGGCCGGTGCGGGAGCTGGCCGCGGCCGCGCACGCCCACGGCGCCCGTATCGTCCTGGACGCCGCGCAACTGGCCCCGCACCACCCCGTGGACATCGCGGAGGCGGACCTCGACTGGGTGGCCTTCTCCGGGCACAAGCTGTACGCGCCCTTCGGGGCCGGGGTGCTGGCCGGGCGGGCGGACTGGCTGCGGGAGGCCCGGCCGTATCTTGCGGGCGGCGGCGCCAGCCGTAAGGTGACGCGCAGGGAGGACGGCGGCGTTGACGTCGAGTGGCACACCACCGCCGCCCGGCACGAGGCGGGCTCGCCGAACGTCATCGGCGTCTACGCGATCGCGTCGGCCTGCAAGGCGCTGACCGAGGCCGGTTTCGAGGGCCTGGTCGCCCGTGAGCGGCAGCTGATCGAGAAGGTGCGGGCGGGGCTGGCCGAGGTGCCCGAGGTGCGGGTGCTCTCGCTGTTCGGCGACGACGCGCCCCGGGTCGGCGTGCTGTCGTTCGTGGTGGAGGGCTGGAACAGCTCCCACTTCGCGGCGGCGCTCTCCGCGGAGTACGGCATCGGCGTACGCGACGGGCTGTTCTGCGCCCATCCGCTGGTCCGCACCCTGCTGGACAGCGAGCCCGACGAGCCGGGCGAGTGCGGCGCGCCCGAGGCCGCGCCGGGGGAGCGGTCGCTGAACGCGATCCGGGTCAGCTTCGGGGCGGGCACCCCGGACGAGCATGTGGAGCGGTTCGTGGGCGCCGTGAAGGAGCTGGTGCGCGACGGCGCCCGGTGGAGCTACCGCACCGAGGACGGCCGCTGCGTCCCGGACCGCGGCTGAGGCCGTTGGGCCTCCGGCCCAAGAGTTCGGAGCCGCCGGGCCCTACGGGGTGTCCGGGGGACCACGCGGCGCCGCATATCGGCGCTTTCCCCTC
>NZ_JAAAYH010000069.1:0-29074 GCF_018035285.1 Streptomyces sp. MK37H
GTCATGCACACCGCCACGGCCCAGCGGACGGCCACCACGCCGTCCGCGGTGCGGGAGACCCTGGAATGCCGCCCCGAAGCCGCCGCGCACGCACGACATCTCACCAGCACCTTTCTGGAAGGCCTGCGTCCGGCGCCCGATCAGGGCGCCGCCGACGCGGTGATGCTGGTCGTCTCGGAGCTGGTCACCAATGCCGTACGGCACTCGGGCGGCCGGTTCTGCTCACTGCGCGTGTCGGCCGACCCTGACGCCATCACCATCGCCGTCGGCGATGCCAGCCGCGTACCGCCGCACCGGCGCTCTCCGGATGTGCGCGGCGAGGGCGGCGGATTCGGCTGGCCGATGATCAGCGGCCTGGCCACGGCCACGACCGTCCGTGAGGAGCCCGGGGGCAAGACCGTGACCGCGATCATCGCCCGGAGAGGACGGGTGCCGGGGCGTGCCACCACCGCCCCGACACCGAGTTGACCCTCTCCCCGTGCCCTCGCCTGACGTCATCGCCTCCTGCCGTCCCGTTCTAGCCCGTCCCCGTCCCCGTCCGCGCGCGGTCGACGGCCACGGCGATCCCGTCGAGGACGCGTTCGAGGCCGAAGACGAAGTCATGGTCGGTCGCCGGATCGTCGTACGCCCCCTCGGGCGCCGCCTCGAACAGGCCCGACGAGAACAGCAGCGCCACCTGCGGAAAGCGGTCCGGGGTGATGAGCCGCGCCAGGGTCCTGCCGTAGGCCCGCTCGGTCTCCTCCTGGCTCAGTCCCGTTTCGCTCCTGCCCTGCGCGTGTTCCTGGGACAGCAGGGAGGCGTGGCGCACATAGCCGCTGAGCAGGGTCAGACTCCCGACCTTCGCGGCCCAGTCCAGTTCCGTGCCGCTCAGCGCGCTCAGGCCCGCTTCCATCCAGGCGATCTCATGAGGCCCCATCGGCGGTCCCGCGATGGGGAGGCGGGGGAGCCACGGGCGGTCGTGGTGGACCAGCCGCTGGGCGACGGTCCACCGCCGTAGCCCCTCTCGCCACCGGTCCGGCGCGGTCTCGACCTCGGGCGGAGGGCCGAGGGCCAGGTCCCGCATGAGGACGAGGAGCTCGTCCTTGGACCCCACATGGCGGTAGAGGGACATCGGGGAGACGCCCAGCTCCTTCGCGATCTTCGGCAGCGTCGCGCCCGCCAGCCCATCGCGGTCCGCCAGTTCCACCCCCGTCCGCACCACGCGCTCGGTGTCGAGCGCGGCGGGCCGGCCGAGGCCCGAGGCCGAGACCGGGAGCCTCCACAGGCGGGCCAGCTCGGCGGGTGCCTCCTCCTGCTCGGCCGACATGGCGCTTCTCCTTCTCGTACCTCGGTTGCTCACCAGGTACATCATGGCCTACCGCTACTTAGTATCCGACATATAGATTATGCCTTATACTAAGCCGGGCACCGAGGGCTCGCCCATGCCCGTTGCCCGCTGGGCCCTCATGTCAGGACGGAGAGAGATCCAGGTGACAGCCATAACGCAGTCCCATGCCCCGGGCCCCGCACGGGGCCCTGTCCGCCGGACCGAACGGGCCCTGGCCCCCGATCTGGCGCGGGGCTCCATGCTGCTGTTCATCGCGCTCGCGAACGCCGCGGTGGCCGCCTTCGGCAACCAGCCGGGCGCCGAGGCGTCGCCACACGGCTGGGAACGCCCGTTCAACCTCGCCATGTTCGTCTTCGTGCACGCCCGCGCCTATCCGATGTTCGCCGTGATGTTCGGCTACGGGCTGGTGCAGCTCACCCGCAGACAGGACGCGGAGGGGTCCGGGCCCGGTGCGGCCCGCTCGGTGCTGCTGAAGCGCAACGCATGGCTCATCGCCTTCGGTCTCGTCCATGCCGCGTTGCTCAACTTTGGTGATTTCCTGGGGGCCTACGGCATCGTCGGCATCGTCTTCACCCTGCTGCTCCTGCGCCGCGGCGGACGTGTGCAGCGTGTCGTGCTGTGGCTCTGGGGGTGCACGGTGGTGTATGCCGCCGCCCTGGGTGCCGCGGCCGTGTACCGCGCCACGCACAGCGGCCCGGGGTCCGCCGCCGTGCCGACGGACGATGTCGATTCGCTCTCGGCCCCCGACTACCTCACGTCCGTGGCCGACCGGCTCGGCGAGTGGCCGATCCACACGCTGAGCGTGCTGCCGTTCATCGTGATCGTCTGGCTTGGGGCGTGGGCCGCGCGGCGTGGCGTCCTGGAGGACCCGGCCCGCCACCGGCGGCTGCTGGTCCGCACCGCCGTGGTCGCACTCGGCATAGCCTTCGCGGGCGGGGTGCCGATCGGCCTGGTCAGCGGCGGATTCGTACATGTCGACGACGCCACCGCGGACGCGTTCCTGAGCCTGTACGAAGTGAGCGGCCAGTTCGGCGGCCCGGGATATGTGGCGCTCTTCGGGCTCCTCGCCCTGCGTCTGTCGAAGGCCCGCTCCGCCTCGGGGCGGAAGCTTCCCGTGGAGGCGCTGGCGGCTCTCGGCCAGCGGTCGCTGAGCGGCTATCTGTTCCAGTCCCTCGCGTGGGTGGTGCTGCTCTCCCCGTTCGCCCTCGCGCTCGGGGAGCGGACCGGCAGCCCGACGCTCGCCGCGTGCCTGAGCGCCGTCCTGGTCTGGCTCGCCACGGTGGCCGGGGCCTATCTCCTGCAGCGCCGGTCGCTTCCGGGGCCCGCCGAAAAGCTGCTGCGGAGGCTTACATACGGCCCCCGGTAGCCGAGCGCCATGCGCACTGTGCACGCGGTGGCGACGCCGAAGGCCGGCCGCCTCAGGGGCGACCGGCCTTCGGTGTTCAATCGCCTGCGTTCACCCGCCTGCGTTCACCCGCTCGCGTTCAGCCGCCGATGTTCACATCGATGCAGGCGTAGAAGGCGTTGGAGGTGTCCGCGATGTTCCAGACCGCCAGAACCTTCTGCTTGCCCTTCAGGCCGCCGAAGTCCACCTGATGGGTGACGGTCTCGCCCGGCTGCGCCCCGCCGTCGTTGATCTCCGCGACCTTCTGGCCGCCGACGAAGTACTGCCAGGTGTTGGTCGCGTGACGTGCGGTCAGTTTCCAGGTGAAGCTGGCCTTGGACGGGACGGGGGTGACCGCCCAGCCCTTGCTGTCGTCGTCGAGCTCGGCGAACCTCGAGTTGCCGGCGCTGCAGTTCGTCAGCCCCTTGGGACCTTCGACGCTCTGCGGCTCGTATTTGATGTCGCCGCAGGGCACGGTCCCGGCCGCACACTGGGCCTGGCGGCTCGGCGGGGTGGAGATGTAGCCGTGCGCGCTCGCCTCGCTCGCGGGGAGGCTCAGAGCGATCAGGGGGGCTATCCCCGCGCCGACGACAACCGCCAACTTTCGTTTCATGTTCATGCCAACTCCTTCGCGGCGAGGCCCCACGCCAGACGGGAAGTCCTTGCCGAAGGTGAGGATGTGGGGGGATGTGGGGGGTGGCTGCACGGAACGCTTCATGGGCCGCAAGGGGCGGCCGTGAATCAGCGCCGCACTAGGTCTAGACCATACCGTCTGTCCGTTCACGGTCAAGACATGAGACGGAAGTGGTCTGGTCCACTGTCATCCCCACACATGTCACCGCCCCGGCCCGGGAATCCGGGCCGGGGCGCCCGGCAGTCGGAACGGGAACGTGGTCAGGGCTACCGGGTGTCCGGCGGACCACGCGGCGGACCACGCGGCGGAGCCGCATATCGATGCCGCGGGAAGCGGCGGGAAGGGGAGCGGCCCGCCGCAGGCGTCACAGTGCGGTCAGGAGGACAGGGCCGTCAGCCGTCGCCGGTCGTGGGGAGAGGAACGGCGGTCCAGCCGCTCCTCCAGACGATCCCGGGCCGCCTCGCACCGGCCCGCGGACACCAGCGCGTACAGCAGTGCCTCCTCCACGATCTCGCGCTGTGCGGCGCTGCCGCCCACACCGGGGAGCCGTGGCAGGAGACGCTCCAATCCGCGTGCCGCGTCGGTCCAGCGCTCTTCCAGGATGTCCTCGAACGCCGCGCACAGCGGCGCGATGACACTTCGCTGCACCTCGTCGGCGCGCAGGGCGTGGACCCGCAGCCGCCGCAGCCCGGGCAGGTCGTCCGCCGCGGTGAGGGCGATGGCGGAGTGCAGGGCGACGAACGCGGTGGCCGGACGCTCCAGAACGTCGGCGGGTGCCGTGTCCAGGACGTCGCCGATCGGGAACGGGCCCTGCCACGCGCCCGCCAGCCGGGCGCGCCACAGCAGGGAGCCGGAGTCGACCAGGGCGCGGACCCCGTACACCTTCCCGGGCGACAGCTGCTCCGCCCACCGGCGGCGGACCGCCGCCGTGTCCTCGAGGGCGAGTTCGTGGAGGGCTGCGTGCCAGGAGAAGTGGGCGCGGTGTGTTCCGCCCCGGCCCTGGTGCGCCAGCCATCGTTCGAGTCGCTCGCGGCCCGCCCGGTGGTCGCCGGACTCGTAGTGCACATGGGCGAGGGCGTGCATGGCGTGGCCGGAGGCGGGTTCGGCGGCCAGGGCCCGCTCGGCCAGGACTCCGGCCTCGTCGTAACGCCCCTGCTCCTGGCGCATGAAGGCGAGCAGGGAGGTGTGGAACCAGCCTTCCCCGTGCGCCGGGGCGGTGCGCTCGACCACGCGGAGCGCGGTGGCGCCGTCGAGATCGCGCAGACCGGAGAAGGCGATGGTGGGCACGGCGACGGCGAGCGCCAGCGCGTCACCCGGGTACTTCTCCAAGTGGCGCAGGAGGGCGGCGTCGCCGTCCGTGGGCGGGTGGAGGACGCGGCGGGAGACGACGTCCACGAAGGAGCGTTCATAGTCGTCGGCGCGCTCGCGCACCGCGCGCCGGGCGTCGGCCAGGGCGCGGGAGACGTCCACATCGGCCCCGCACTCATGGCCGATGAGCGCGAGCGCGGCGTGGCCGAGGGCGAATCCGGGGTCGAGCGCCACGGAGCGGCGGAGCGCCTGCGCGGCCCCGGTCCGGACCTTCAGCAGCCGGTCCACGCCGAGGCGGTAGGCGGTGGCGGCGGCCGCGTGGGTGCTGAGGGGGAAGCCCGAGGTGTCCGTTGGCCGACGTGTGCGGCGCCGGGCGGGGCCGCCGGTGGCGGGGAGTGCGGGGGCCGTCCACGGGTCGAGGACGGCCCCGGCGATGGTGGCGGCCTGTGCCCGGATCTCCGGGATGGCGGTGGTTTCCCACAACTCGCCACGGCGGGGCGCGCCGAGGGTCCACAGGGGGCGTGTGGTGCCGCCGTCCGCGTCACGCAGCCGTCCGTGGTCGGTGGCGACGCCCATGCTGAGCGGGCCGGGTATCGCGGCGCCCTGGTCGAGCAGGCTCCGCCACAGCGGGTCGGCCGTGCCGGAGAGCCGCAGACCCGGCCCCGTACAGTCCACCACCCAGCCGACGGGCAGCGTGCGCAGGCCGTCGGCGGTGGTGAGGGAGACCGTCAGGGAGCCGTCGGGCCGGGCCGAGGCGGAGGCGAGCCGCCCCTGATACGTCCGCATCCGCCGGGTGCGGCACATGCGCCCGACCGCCTCGGCGGTGGCCGGGGGCATGCGATGGCGGTGGGTGTTCCAGAGGGAGCCGTCCTGCTCCACGAACTCGGCCCGTTCCGCGGTGGACATCGATGCCCAGATCTCGGCCGTGACCGGGCGCAGCCCGTCCACCGCGGGCCGCCAGTCGCCGTGGGTGCGCATGACGCGGCCGATGTGCTGACGTACCGCGGCCCGCAGCGCGGCCAGGGAAAGACCGTGCAGTGGCGTCGCACACGTGGCGGCGGGAAGCGGGTCCACCGCATGCGCCTGCGGCAGCCTTCCGCCACGGGACACGCTGTGCACCGTGCGGCCGGGGCGGTCGAGCGTCATGGCGATGTCCACCGAGGTCAGCCCGGTGCCGACGAGGAGTACATCCTCCTTCTGCCCGTCCTGGAGGGCGGCGTCCAGGGCGCCCGGCGCCCAGGGGTCGGCGATGAAGCGGTCACTGCCACGCAGGTCCTCGGGGGCCCAGCCGGCGGTGGGGCGGGACGGCCCGGTGGCCAGCACCACGCGGTGCGCCTCGACGGTACGGCCGTCGGCGAGCTCCAGCCGGGCCCGCGGGTCCCCGCCGGGGAGAGTGGTCCAGTGGCAGCCGGTGGCCCGGGTGCGCAGTCGGCGGACGGTGACGACGCCCTGCGCCGCCATGATGGCTCGGCCGAGGGTGTCGGCGAGGTAGGCGCCGTAGCGGTAGCGCTCCGCGAAGTCGCCGCTCCGCACGCCCGGTTCGCCGTGGTGGCACAGCCACCGCACGAAGTGTCCGGGATCGTCGGGGTAGCAGCTCATCTTGCCGGCCGGCACATTGAGGCGGTGGCGCGGGTCGAGAGTGGAGTAGGCGATGCCGCGGCCGGCCTCCGGGGCCGGGTCGATCAGCAGGAGTTCGAACGGGACACGGCGGCGTGCCGCGGTCTCGCAGAGCTGGATCGCCACCAGCGCGCCGGCGGCCCCCGCCCCCACGACGGCGACGGTCCTCGTACACGGCCCTGACGTGCTACACGGCTCTGGCGATGCCATGTGATACCTCCTGCTTCCCCGGAACCGGCGGCGGAGCAGAACCGATGCCCCGCTCACGCAACCGGTACCGTAGCCATCTAAGTTCACCAATTCAATGAACTTGGTGAACTCATGGCGGAACAACGAGCCGCCCTTGGCGCCACCAGGGTGGATACCCAAGCCGGTGGTATGGGGACCGACCCCATGAAACGGACGTGCGTGATAACTTGCCCTGGTGCGGATCACAGCCAAGTCGGACTATGCCGTCCGGGCGATGGCCGAACTGGCGGCCGCGGAGGGCTCACCCCTGACCGCCGAACAGGTGGCGACCCGGCAGGACATTCCCCTGCGTTTCCTCTTCGGCATCCTGCGCGAGCTGCGCCTGGCCCACCTGGTGCGCAGTGTGCGGGGCCCGGAAGGCGGATATCTGCTGGCGCGCCCGGCGAAGGAGATCACCCTCGCCGACGCGATCCGCGCCATCGACGGCCCGCTGGCCAATGTGCGGGACGTGGGCCTCAGCGGTCTGGAGTACCCCGGAGCGGCCGCAGTGCTGCCCGATGTGTGGCGCGCGGTGCGGGCGAGTCTGCGGCAGGTGCTGGAGAAGACCACCTTCGCGGATCTGGCCGCCGGTGAACTGCCCCCGCTGGTCCAGGAGCGGGCGCGCGAATACCTCGACGACGTACGCCACTACGACGGGTGAGGGGCCGGGGCCGACGGCATCGGCGCCCCACCAATTCCCCACTCCCGGACCCGAGTTGGGCGTTCGCGGGGCGGGGATGAATTCGGTCGCGGGCCGGGCGGCGCGCTGCTAGCTTGCTGCCGTGGATCTCTTCTCACGCTCGTGGACGGCCTTGCGCACGGCGGTCGCCGAGCTCCCGGACGAGGACTTCGCACGGCCCTCCGGCTGTGCCGGCTGGCTCGTACGGGACCTGGTGTGCCACCTGGTCATCGACGCTCAGGACGTCCTGATCACCCTGGCGACCCCCACCGACGCGGAACCGACACGCGACGCGGTGACCTACTGGGAAGTGGCCGACGCGCCGCCGACCGGCGACGACCCGCTCGACGCGCTGATCGTCCGGCTGGCCGCCGCGTACGAGGACCCGTGGCTGCTGAAGTTCCACCTCGACGACGTGGGCTCCGCCGCCGGGCGCGCGGCCGGGCTCGCCGACCCGGCCCTCAGGGTCAGCACCCGCGATGTGGTGCTCACCGCGGGCGACTACCTCTCCGCGTACGTCATGGAGTGGACCCTGCACCATCTCGACCTGATCGCCCACCTCCCCAGCGCGGCGGACCCTCCCGCCGAGAGCCTCGCCGGGGCGCGCGGGATGCTGGAGAGGATCGCCGGGGCGGCGTTCCCCGCGTCGTGGTCCGACAAGGACACACTGCTGGTCGGCACCGGGCGACGGGCCCCGACCGCCGAGGAGCAGGCCGGCCTCGGCGACCTGGCCGCCAGGCTCCCGCTCGTCCTCGGATAGCCCTCCGGCCGGACGGCGCAGGGCGCGGAGCTGGGATCAGTGGGTGTCCCGGGCCGCCGGGTTGCCCTGGTGGGTGAAGGCGGCCCAGAAGTGGATGTGGTCGAGGTCGGTGCGGGTGGCCTCGCCGCGGAGTTCGCCGCGGAGGGTGGGCGGGGGCTCACGGCGCGGGTCGAGCATCCAGAGCTGGGCGGCGCGCAGGGCGTCCACCGGGGCGAGGCCGTGTGCGGTGACGAAGTCGTGGAAGACGGCCATCATCAGGGCCGTCGGGGCGTCGTTCACGGCCCAGCGCGAGCCGATGACATCGGCCGCGCCACGGGCGACCAGGGCGGTGGACAGGGTCAGGGCCTCGTCGTGGTCGCGGGTGCTCAGATCCGTCTCGCAGGCGCTGAGCACAACCAACGGGCCTGCCCCGCCCGGCTGTTCGGTGGCCGCGCCGTCCAGGATGCGGGCCACGGTCAGGCGTCCGGCGTCCTCGGGTCCGGTGGGCGGGGCGGCGAGCCAGAGTGCCGAGCGCGTGGGGTCCGGACCGGCCAGGGCATGGCAGCAGATGTGCAGAACGGCCACCGGTGAGCCGCCACCGGGCAGGGCGGCGAGGATGTCCTCGGGTGTCCCCGGCGCGTCGCTGACGCCGGCCGTGGGGAACTCGCCGTAGCGGAGGCCGTCGGGGTAGCAGGCCGTGTGCAGCGCCTCCGCCTCGATCTCGGCCCATACGAGGCTGAGTTCGGGGTCGGCGACCAGGACCTGCCCGGCGGTGGTGGGCAGCCGGTCCCGGGGCGCGGCCCGCAGGAACTCGGCGCCGGAGGGTGCGTAGCTGAGCACCGCTTCCTCGCAGGCGTACCGGTACTCGCGCCCGTCGGTCCCGTACGGGGTGCGGGCCGCGTGCCAGGCGACCGCGCCGAGTGGCCCGCACGGCACCAGCACGATCCTGGGCGGCTGGTGGAGCGGGCCCACGGCGGCCAGGACGGGGCCCATCGCGGCGGGCCAGGCCCAGTCGCACAGCTCGCGCAATGCCGCTTGCCACTGCCCGTCCCACTCCGTCCGACGGCCCGGGTCGGCCGTGGCGTCGGCGGCTGCCCCGGAACGCCGGGCGGTGACGTCGAGGTAGCGCTCCAGTGGCGGGCTGCCGGGGGTCAGCAACGGCAGCTTCAGGACGGCGTCGCCGGTGCCAGAGCGCAGGATCAGGGCGAAGCCGGGCATGCCGGGGGCCTGCCCGGGGACCAGGTAGACGAGCGCATCGGCACCGGCGGCGGTGAGCCCGGCCCTCAGCGTCGGCACGTCCGGGGGGTCGAGCAGCTTCCGGGCGTCCGCACCGCTGCCCGCGCCCAGCGCTTCAAGTGCCCTGCGGCGGAGGCCGCCCGGGATCCGCGGGCCGGTGGCCCAGCCCGGAAGGGCAGCCGCGGTGTCGGGCTGGAGCGGGCTCGCGGCGACCCCGGCGCGCCACTGGCGGGCCAGGTCCGGGTGTCCCCGGGCTTCGAGGATCTCGGGCATGCCACGGGACGCGGCACCGGCCCGCAGCACCAGGGCCCGGCCCAGTTCCAGCGCGTGCACCGCCTTGGCCGGACGGCCGGACACAGTGCTCCAGTAGGCCAGCCACAGCGCCTGTGCCGACCCGAAGCGGGCCACGGCCAGGCCGTGTTCGGAGCCGGGCTGGAGGAGGACGTCCGAGGACAGCCTGACCAGCGCCTCGCCTCTGGCGGCGAGTCCGGCCACCCGGTCCTCGTCGACGCGCGGCCCGCCGCGCGAGCGGCGGAGCCAGTGGGCTTCGGACAGCTGTGTCAGGGCGTCGGCGGTGTGCGGCAAGCCGTCTCCTCCGACGATCAGCTCGCGGACCCGGGACAACTCGGCGATGCTCAGGTCGAGCAGGTCCGGGTCGTCGAGGTGGCGGGCCGTGTGCAGCAGGGCCCGGCCGAGCTGGTAGCGCAGCCGGAGTTCCTCGTGGGGGGTGGGCTGCGGTCCCTCGATGGTCCGGTGGACCTCCTCGATGGCCGCGTCGGCCGCGTCCCTGCTGGGTTCGATCGTCATCAGCTGGAGCAGTGCGGAGATGCGCACGGCCGGGAAGTACGGCGCGAGCAGGGGCGCGAGCTGCCGCGGGTCGGTCGCCACCACCTCCCTCAGATACCGGGCCGCGGCGCGGAATCCGGCCTGGTCCTGATTGCGGGCGGCCTGCTCCCGGTGGACCTCGGCCAGGGTGGCGGCGAGGGCGAAGCGGTTCTCCTGGTCGGGCGGCAGGGTGGCGTACAGGTCGGTCAGCTCCTCGACCAGGCGCGGCAGCACGGTGAAGTCCCCGCTGCGGCGGGCCAGAGCCAGCTCATGCTGGCAGGCGGACACCACCACGGTGAGCGTGCTCGTGGACGACGGTGAGCCCTCGCGCTCGTGAGCGGCGCGCACCTCCCTGGCCAGGGTCAGGGCGGCGTCGGCGGCCTGGAGGCTGCCCCCGAGCGTCGCCACCGCGTCCAGACGCCCGGCCATGCCGGAGGCCAGGGCACGGCGGGCGGCGGCCCCCTCGCCGTCCTCGGACAATGAGTCGACGATCTCCCGGATCCGGCCGACGCTCGTCTCCAGGTGCGCCAGATCGCCGGTCTGGGAGACCCGTACGGAATCGACCAGAGTGGCCAGCCGCTGCTCCATACCGACGTACCCCGGGGCGCCGGGACGGTCGGCGGGGTCGGGCCCCGGCTCCGCCATGGCCTCGTCCAGCTCGTCGAAGTCCATCATGCCGGGCACCAGGAGGTTGGCCCACACCAGCAGGACGGCGTGCAGCCTGGCGACGCGGGCTCGTTCGGGCTTGTGTGCTGGCAGCTCCCGCAGCGCCCGCCGGGCGACGTCCGCGCCGCGCCGGACCTCCTGGGCCAGTGCCCGGGGGTCGCCCTCGCCCGACCCGAGCCCGGTCAGCAGCTCGCGCAGCGGGGCGAGGCCCGGCCCGTCCAGGCCCAGGGCCGCCACTTCCGCGTCGGCCTCCTCGGGGGAGTTCGTGGGCCGGCCCACGGCCATGTACAGCCACACCACGAGCTCGGTCAACCGCGGTATGTCGTCGGAGGCCCAGCCCAGCACGCCCTGGACGGCGTCGGCCAGCGGGTCCTCGGCACATTCCCCGGGTTCCACTTCATCGGGCGACTCCGTGGCGATCGGCGAACTCCCCCCGGGCGGGGCGCAGAAGCCGGAGGAGGAAGAGGACGAGGACGAGGACCGCGCCGGCTCGATCTCCGACGCGAGGAACCCGAGGATCCCGCGCATGTCCGGATCTTCCGGGCCGGCGGTGAGGCGCTTCAGAACCTCCCTGGCCTCCGCCAGGTCATCCCGTGGCGATGCGGTCGGCGGCCGCGGACCGGAGGCCCGGAGCAGCGGCTTCCGGCGGGGGCCATGGCGCCACGCGCGCAAGGCCCGTGCGCAGTGCTCCGGGACGAGCAGCTGGAGCAGCGCGCTCCGGGCCTTCACCGCGAACGGGTCGGTGAGCGGTCTGGTGCGGTCGGCCCAGCGCAGATGGCGCAGGGCATGCTCCCGTTCGAGCCGGGCTTCCTCGGACGTGTCGTCCGTCCCGCGGCCGACGAACCGCATGCACACCATGACGCCCAGCAAGGGCACGAAGCGGTCCCGGAGCGGATCGTCCGCGGGCAACAGCCGCTCGATGGCGGCAAGATGCTCGATCGTCCGGGACAGCGCGACGGGCCGCGCCGGGTCGTCCGCCGCGCGACGCAACACGTCCTGGGCCTGGCGGGCCGCGACGGTGGCCCACACGCGCAGCGCCCGCGCACCGTCCTCGCCGTCGTCGCGGCGCCGTTCCTCGTCCAATCCGCACTCCCCCGATGTCCGGATACATCCCCTGCCGACCAGCATCCCACGGAGAGGAAGGGACGGTCCCCGATCGAGTGGCCGCGGGGGCGTTCTCAGGCGTCCGGCAGCACCCCCGGCCGGAACTTCTCGACACCCACGACGCGGTGGACATGGTGCGGCTCGATGTAGACCGCCACCCGCACCTCGCCGGGGGCCAGCCAGGGGAATGTCTCCGTGCCCAGGTACTTCTGCGCGAGACGGTCCATCACCCGTACGGCCGGATCGCCCTCGACGAAGCGGACGGCGCTGCCCCGGATCTCCACCCGGTGATACGGGTCCTCGGTGTCCATGCAGCACAGCGACACGCGGGGATCACGCCGGAGGTTCTCCTCCTTGACCCGGCCCGCCGAGGTGTTGATCACCACCAGGCCGTCCTCCAGATCGGCCCACATCGGCGTCAACTGCGGCGAACCGTCCGGGTTCAGCGTGGCCACCTGCCAGAACCGGGGTTCCCGAAGCCAGGTGCGTGTGATGTCGTCCAGCGTGGCAGCCATGCGGTCTCGCTCCTCTTTCCTAGGCCAAACCGTCAACGCATACCCTGACCACCGGGGTTCCGAACACCCGGGGTCGGGGAACCGCTGCCTCACACCACCGGACTCCGTATGCTCACAGCATGATCGATGTGCCGCTCTCCGCGCTGGAAGTCGCCATGGTCCAGGCTGGTACGCGAGCCGTGGACACGTTACGTGACACCACCGCCTTCGCCCAGCGTCTCGACGCTCTCGGCTACCGCCGACTCTGGTACGCCGAGCACCACCACTCCCCCGCCATCGGCGCGTTCCCACCCGTGGTGCTGACCGCCCACGCGGCCGCGTCGACCTCGGCCATCCGCCTGGGCTCCGGAGGCGTACTGGCCCCCAACCACGCCCCCATCATGCTGGCGGAGCAGTTCGGCACCCTCGCCGCGCTGCACCCCGACCGGATCGACCTGGGCATCGGCCGCGGTCCCGGCACCTTCGACGAGGCCACGGCCCGGGCGCTGCGGCGTGGCGCCGGTCCGACGACGGACGACGAGTACCGGGACGATGTGGCGGCGACGCTGCGGTTCCTGGTCGAGGAGGTGGCGCTCGGCACGCTCCCGGAGCCGTGGCTGCTGGCCTCCAGCGAGGCCGGTGCGGCGCTCGCCGCGCTGCTCGGCCTGCCCATGGCCTTCGCCCATCACATCCGCCCCGACAACACCCTTGCCGCGCTCGACCACTACCGTGCGCACTTCTCCCCCTCCCCGTGGTGCGAGAGCCCCCGTGTGCTGGTGTGCGTGGAAACCATCTGCGCCGAGACCGAGGACGAGGCCACATGGCTGGCGGGCCCGATGAACGTCGTCAAGGCCGGGCTCCTCAAGGGGCACAGCGAGGCCCCGTTCCCCTCGCCCGAAGAGGCGTCGGCACACCCCTTCACCGCGGAGGAGCGGGCGGGGGTCGCGGCGTTCGGGGCCCATCAGGCGTACGGCACGCCCGAGACGGTCCTGCGGCGGCTGACGGAGGTGGCGAAGGCGACGGGCGCGGAGGAGCTGATGCTGGTCACACCGGTCTACGCGCTGGACGCCCGGCTGCGCAGTTACGAACTCGTCAAACAGCACGCCGCCACGCCGTAGGCGACGAGGCCACCGCGCTGATCGGACCAGCTCACGGCAGGCGCCCCGGGCCGCTCATGGCCCGGGGCGCCGGTGTCTCACAAGAATCGCACAAAGCCGCCTCCTACGGTTCCCGGCGACGAAGACGCACAACTCGTAGGAGGTTGCGCCATGTTCGGCAGTCGCCGTCCACGTGTCCTCGCCGCCCTGTGTGCGGCCCTGGCCGTCGCGATGTTGGCCTCGTGCAACAACAGAATGGGGAACACGGCCGAAGGTGCCACCTCTGACACCGACGCCTCGCGTTCCGGTACGAAGCCCAACATCGTGTACGTCCTCACCGACGACCTGGCATGGAATCTCGTGAAGTACATGCCGCACGTACAGGAGATGCAGAAGAAGGGGATGACCTTCAGTAACTTCTTCGCCACCGACTCGCTGTGCTGCCCGTCGCGTACGTCCATACTCACCGGTCAATTCCCGCACAACACCGGTGTCTTCACCAACAGCGGCGACGACGGCGGCTACCGCGCCTTTCTGAAGAACGGCAACGAAAAGAAGACCTTCGGGCCCGCGATGCAACGCGCCGGCTACCGCACCGGGTTCATGGGCAAGTACCTCAACGGATACCAGCCGGGCGACAAGAACGGCACCGACAAGCCCTATGTGCCCGCCGGCTGGGACGAGTGGGACGTCGCCGGGGAGGGCTACCATGAGTACAACTACGAGCTGAACGAGAACGGCAAGGTCGTGCCCTATGGCAAGGCCCCCCAGGACTATCTGACGGACGTCCTGTCGAAGAAGGCCACCTCGTTCATCGGCTCCTCGGCGGAAGAGAAGAAGCCGTTCATGCTGGAGGTGGCCACGTTCGCACCGCACGGCCCCTACACACCCGCGCCGCGCGACAAGGGCAAGTTCCCGGGGCTCAAGGCTCCGCAGACCGATGCCTATGACAAGGCGACCCTTAACGCGCCGGAATGGCAGCGCTCATTGTCACCGCTGACGTCGAAGGAGCAGAAGGGGATCGACCGGAATTTCGCCAAGCGAGCGCGCTCGGTCCAGGCGGTCGACGACATGATCGGGCAACTGGAGAAGACGCTCGAGGACAAGGGCCTGGCGGACAACACCTATATCGTGTTCGGGTCGGACAACGGCTTCCACATGGGCGAACACCGGCTCCGCACCGGAAAGCAGACCGCCTACGACACCGATATCAACGTGCCGCTGATGGTCACCGGACCCGATGTTCCGGCGGGTAAGAAGGTGTCCCAGCTCGCCGAGAACGTCGACCTCAACCCGACCTTCCTGGACCTCGCGGGCGTGGACCCGCCGTCGACCGTGGACGGGCGCAGCCTGGGCGACCTGATGCACGGCCGGACCGAGGACGAGTGGCGTGATGCCGTCCTGGTCGAGCACCATCGCGCGGCGTCCAAGAAGGGCGATCCCGACGCAGCGCCTAAGAACGCGGGCGACCCGCCGACCTACGCGGCGATGCGCACCGATGACTCCCTCTATGTCGAATACACCGATGGAGAGCGGGAGTTCTACGATCTTGACTCCGACCCCGAGCAGCTGACCAACCGGGCGGCGTCCCTCTCGGCCGAGCAACGGGCCGCCCTGCATCGCACCCTCACCGCGCTCCAGCGGTGCAAGGGCGCGGAGAGCTGCCAGGACGCGTCCCGGACCGACAGCTAGCGGCATCCCTCGGGCGAACCCCTGGCGTGGCGGACCCTCAACGGCCCGCCACGCCGGGGCATATGAACTCCACCCGGACCTCGTCGGCCAGCTTCAACGCGCCCAGGAACGCGGTGTACGGCTTGATGCCCCAGGTGGACTGGGTGAAGGACGCCGAGCCGCGCAGCGTTCCGTCCGGATCGGCGCTTCCGCGCACCGTCACCGGGTGGGTCCGGCCCTTGATGGTGAGGTCGCCCGTGATCTCGAAGGACTGAGGCGTACCGGTGATGTGGGTGGAGCCGAAGGTGATCGTGGGGTGCTCCGCGGTGTGCAGTTGCCCCTTGCCCTCCAGCGTCCGCTTGATGTCGGCGCGGTCGCCGTCGGTGAGTGGCTTCAGGCCGCCGGTCGCCTCCCGTACGTCCAGCGAGTCCGTCTCGATCGTCACGCTCACCGACGACCGCTCAGGGGCGCCGACGGCAACCGTCACGTCCCCGGACCAGCGGGTGGCCTCGATCGTCAGATCGTGCCCCGCCCTCCGGCCGAGCCCGGTACGGCTGGTCCTGATCAGCAGCCGGGCGTCCGGCGGGCCTATCCGATACGTTCCGTCGCTCAGTGTCATAGCACTCACCTCAGGGTGCGAGAGCCGGGATGATACCGCCCGCGAGCACCGCTTCCCGCTGCCGGGGCGAGAGGCGGTGGCGGACGGTGTACTCCTCGTCCCGGGTCGCGTTGCGGACGCGGAGTGTCGGTTCGCCGCCCGGGGCGAGGGCCTCGCGCAGACCGGACATATGCAGCCGGTCGTCGGGGCCGACGCGGTCGTAGTCGGCGGGATCCTCGAATTCGAGCGGCAGCACACCGAAGTTGACCAGGTTCTGCCAGTGGATGCGGGCGTAGGACTTGGCGATGACGGCTCGCAGTCCGAGGTAGCGCGGGGCGATGGCGGCGTGTTCGCGGGACGAGCCCTGGCCGTAGTTCGCACCGGCGACGATGAGATGCCCGGTGTCCTCCCGGACCGCCTCGGCGCGCCGCGGGTAGTCGGGGTCCAGTCGGATGAGGGTGAATCCCGCCAGCTTGGGGATGTTGGAGCGGTAGGGCAGGGCGTCCGCCCCGGCCGGGGAGATCTCGTCGGTCGAGACATCGTCACCGGCCTTGAGGAGGACGGGGCCGTGAATGCTGTCCGGCAGCGGATCCAGCTCCGGCAGTGCGGAAATGTTGGGGCCGCGTACCAGCTGGACGCGCGCGGCCTCGTCCGGTGGCAGCGGTGGTTCCAGCATGGCGTCGTTGTTCGAGGGCGGGTCGGGGGCCTCCGGCGTGGGAGGGGCCGCCGCCGAGACGCGGTCGGCCCAGTCGCGCGGATCCGCGATGGCGCCGGTCAGCGCGGAGGCCGTGGCGGTCTCCGGTGAGCACAGCCACACCGCGTCGTCCGCGGTGCCGGAGCGACCGGGGAAGTTGCGCGGGAAGGTGCGCAGGGAGTTGCTTCCCGTGGCCGGGGCCTGCCCCATGCCGATGCAGCCCAGACAGCCCGACTGGTGGATACGGGCACCGGCGGCGATCAGGTCGAACGTCGCACCGCTGCGCGTCAGGTCCTGGAGGATCTCGCGGGATGTCGGGTTGATGTCGAAGCTCACCCCGGCCGGGACCTGGCGCCCGGCCACCATGGCCGCCGGGACGGCGAAGTCGCGGAATCCGGGGTTGGCGGAGGAGCCGATGACGGCCTGGGCGATGGGCTCCCCGGCGGCCTCCCTGACCGGCACGACGTTTCCCGGGGACGTGGGCCGTGCGATGAGGGGCTCCAGTGACGACAGGTCGATCTCCTCGTCGAGGTCGTAGGACGCGTCCTCGTCCGCGGTGATCTCGACGAAGTCATCGCCGCGCCCCACCCCGTCGAGGAAGTCGCGCACCGCCCCGTCCGAGGGGAAGACGGTGGTGGTGGCGCCGAGTTCCGCCCCCATGTTGGCGATGACGTGGCGGTCCATCGCGGTGAGGGAGGCCAGCCCGGGTCCGTGGTACTCCAGGACACGATGGACGCCTCCCTGCACCCCGTGACGGCGCAGCAGCTCCAGGATCACGTCCTTGGCGCTGACCCACGGGGGCAGCTCCCCGGTCAGCCGGATGCCCCAGACCTTCGGCATGGTGAGGTGGAGCGGCCGTCCGGCCATGGCGAGCGCCACTTCCAGGCCGCCGGTGCCGATCGCCAGCATGCCCAGGGAACCGGCGGCGCAGGTGTGCGAGTCGGAACCGGCCAGGGTTTTACCGGGGGCGCCGAAGTGGTGCATATGGGTCGGATGGGAGACGCCGTTGCCGGGTTTGGAGAACCACAGGCCGAAGCGGCGGGCGGCCGAGCGCAGGAAGAGATGGTCCTCGGCATTGCGCTCGTCGGCCTGGAGGATGTTGTGGTCGACGTACTGGACGCTGGCCTCGGTACGGACCCGGTCCAGGGCCAGCGCTTCCAGCTCCTGCATCACGAGCGTGCCGGTGGCGTCCTGCGTCAGCGTCTGGTCCACCCGCAGCGCGATCTCCTCCCCCGGCTCCATCCGGCCGGACAACAGATGATCATCGATGAGCCGCTGGGTCACGGTGCCGTGCGCACGGGCACGGGGCAGATCCATGAGCCACCGCCTTTCCGGGCGAAGCGTCCGGACCCTCCGGACGCCCCACATCGGGTACCCGGTCCTCGTCGCGTCATCTTTTTTCCTGGCTCTTGACGAAAATCAGCGGGCCTCCGCATGCTGTGCTCATGCCAACCAGCTCCGAGAACAGGCCGCCCATCCACAGACGCACATTGCTGGCCGGAGTCGCGGGTTCCTTGAGCGTGGCGGCGGGACTGCCCGGCGCCGCCCAGGCATCGCCCCCGGAAGCCGCCGCGATGCGGCGCTACCCGTCGAACTGGCCCGAACCCGACCCCTACGGCCTCGCGGACACCCGCCCGGACCTGTGGCCGCGCGAGGACAACTCCTTCATCCTCCCGCTCGAGCCGCGCCCCCGCGACCGGGAGCGCGGCCTGGTCTGGATGCGGGACACCTACGTCAACTGCTTCGTCGTCGACGGCCGCCCGGTCTACGTGGCCACGGGCACCACCCGCGTGCCCGGGCTCACTGCCGCCGCCCCGTGGAACGACGGCATCTTCGTGTGGGTGGCCCCGTCCCCGCGGGGCCCCTGGAAGCTGGTCGACACGACCGGCATCCGGCCCGGCGCCGAGCGGGGGAAGGTGTGGTCGCCCGAGTTCGTCGGCGAGAACCGGCCCGGACGCACCGTCGTCGCCCCGTGGCAGGAGTACTGGTACGACGAGCGGTTCGGCAAGCGCGGCGAGGTCTGGGCCCCGGAGCTGCACCACTTCCGCGGCACCTGGTACATCGTCGCGTGCATGGGCGACCACTCCCGGAAGGTCGGGTCGTTCCTGCTGGTGAGCGAGGGCGGGATCGAGGGCCCGTACCGGCTCATCCAGGGCAATCACGACAAGCCCTTCGGCGAGCCGTTCATCGGGGGGCCGGATTTCATCGAGCCCGGCGCGTACCACCACATCGACGGCAGCCTCTTCACCGAGGGCGACGACGCGTGGCTCGTGCTGCACAACAACCTGTACGCGAGGTTCCGGGACGACATGGAGGACATCGTCCCGACGAGCGGCCTCCCGACGTTCCGGCAGCGGCCCTACTCCCCCGAGCCGTATCTCGAGGGTGCGTACGTGTTCAAGTACGAGGGCTCGTACTACCTCCTCCAGGCCGCGTGGAACCGGACGTCGGCCAATCCCGACGGCAGCACCCGCTACGCCTACGACCCACCCGGTCCGGGCCGTACGCAATACCACTACGACGCCGTCATCGCCGTCTCGGACCGCTTCGAGGGGCCGTACTCCAAGCGGTGGACCGCGGGTGTCGGCGCCGGCCACAACAACGTCTTCGTGGACCACGGCGGCCGCCTGTGGGCCACGTTCTTCCGCAACCCGAACTTCGGCTACTGGTCCGACCCGTCGCGTATCGCCGACGCCGCCGTGCCCGGTGTCGTCCGGCTGGAGTGGACCGGCCCGGAGGGTCGTCGGCTGTACGTCCGGCGCCGCCGGCGGTGAACGGCGGGCCCGTCGCCCGGGTGGAGGGGCAGGGCGACGGGGGCCGGGCTGTACGCCGTCTCCAGCCCCTCCGCCACCCGCCGGTCCGGCAGCACACTGCTCACCCGGCACCAGGAGCGCGCCGGGGCCACCCCGCACATCTGCCGCAGGATGGCATCCAGCGACTCCACGGCGTGCACGGCCGCGTCCAGCTCCGGCAGCCTTCCAGCTCCTGGAGAGCGGAGCGGGCTGCCGCCCGGCTGACGCCGAAGCGGGCGGCGATCTCGGGCTCGCTGGCGACGCGGACGTCAGTCGGCTGGTCTGCCGTCTCGGCGGCGAGCACCTCGGCAATCTCTGTGTAGCGGCTTCGACTGGGCACCTGGTCTGAACGATGCCGGAGACAACGGGCAGCTTGACCGGACAACCCGGGGCGGTCCGACGCGCCACCGCGCGCCAGGGCCGGGCCCGGGTGTGCGGGCCCGGCCCTGGCGTCCGGCGTCCGTGCGCTCGTCCTCGGTGTGCTCGTCCTCGGTGTGCTCGTCAGCGACCGGTGGCGGTGTCCTCGGTGGCGTGGTCGGTGTCGTTCGTGTCGTCCTCGCCCTCCTCCAGCAGGCCGGCCGCCGCGCCCACGATGCGCGGGTCGGGGGTGCCGACGACCTCCTCGTCCTTGTCCGAGTATTCGAAACGGGCGAGCACACTGCGCATCGCCTCCACGCGCGCCCGCTTCTTGTCGTTGCTCTTGACCACCGTCCAGGGCGCGTACTCCGTGTCCGTCTCGCGGAACATGGCGACCTTCGCGGCGGTGTAGTCGTCCCAGCGGGCCAGCGAGGCGAGGTCCATCGGGCTGAGCTTCCACTGCCGTACGGGGTCCACCTGGCGGATCGTGAAGCGGGTGCGCTGCTCGCTCTGGGACACCGAGAACCAGAACTTCACCAGGTCCACGCCGTCGTCCACGAGCATCCGCTCGAAGAGCGGCGCCTGGCGCATGAAGCGCCGGTACTCGTCCTGCGAGCAGAAGCCCATGACCCGTTCGACACCGGCCCGGTTGTACCAGGACCGGTCGAAGAGCACGATCTCACCCGCGGTCGGCAGATGCTCCACATACCGCTGGAAGTACCACTGGCCACGTTCGCGCTCGGTCGGCTTCTCCAGCGCCACGACCCGCGCGCCACGCGGGTTGAGGTGCTCGGTGAAGCGCTTGATGGTGCCACCCTTGCCGGCCGCGTCCCGACCCTCGAAGACGATGACGAGTCGGCGTCCGGTCGCCTTGATCCAGCTCTGCAGCTTCAGCAGCTCTATCTGCTGCAGCCGCTTGTGCCACTCGTACTCCTTGCGCTCCATGCGGTGCGCGTAGGGATAGTTCTCCCGCCAGGTGTCGACCGGGCTTCCGTCCGGACGGATGAGCACGGGATCGTCGTGGTCGCTGTAGTCGACCGTCAGGTCGGCCAGCTCGGACAGCAAGGGCGGCGTTGTCATGCAGTCCTTCCTTTCCGTTCTCAGTGGAACTGGGGCACGATCAGGTAGATCCCGTAGGCCACCACCGCCGCGCACGCCACGAAGCACAGTCCGGCCTGGGTGAGGCCCAGGGTCGAGCCGGTGCCGTTCGCCTCACGGGCCGCCTCCACGCGGGCGAGGCCCAGGACGCCGAGGGCGAAGACGGTGACCACGGCAATGGTGACGCCGATGCTCACCGCGGTGACCTGGCCGAGTGCGGTCCAGTCGAGATGCATCGTTTTAACTCTCCGGAAATCGAGGGCTTATGCGGCCGTGCCGACCTTGGCCGGCGGCTCGTTGCGGATGGTGACCTCGTGGGCGTCGTTGACGTTCTTCGCGTCCACGGGGTTACGGCGGGAGAGGAGCACGATGCCGGCGGCGAGGGCAGCGCCGATCAGCGCGACGACCGCCGCGCCGAGGTTTCCACCGTTCGTGACCACGCTCGCGGAGACACCACCGACCAGCGCGGCGGCGGGCAGGGTGACCATCCAGGCGATCACCATGCGGCCCGCGACGCCCCAGCGCACCTCCGCCAGCCGCCGGCCGAGGCCCGCGCCGAGGATGCTGCCGGAGGCCACCTGGGTGGTGGACAGGGCGAAGCCGAGGTGGGCGGAGGTGAGGATGACGGTCGTGGAGGCGGTCTCGGCGGCGAAGCCCTGCGGGGACTGGATCTCGGTCAGGCCCTTGCCCATGGTGCGGATGATCCGCCAGCCGCCCAGGTAGGTGCCGAGGCCGATGGCGAGACCCGCGGAGGCGATCACCCACAGCGGCGGACCGGCGTCGTGGCCGAGGGCACCCGTCGAGATCAGGGCCAGCGTGATGACGCCCATGGTCTTCTGTGCGTCGTTGGTGCCGTGTGCAAGGGAGACGAGCGAGGCCGAGGCGATCTGACCGGCCCGGAAGCCCTTGGTCACGGACTTCTTGCGGGCCCGGTCGGTGAGCCGGTACGCGAGGTAGGTGGCCAGCAGCGCGGCGATACCGGCCACGACCGGCGAGGCCACCGCGGGTATCAGAACCTTCTCGACAACCTTGTCAAAGTGCACGCCATGAGAGCCCGCACCCACCCACACGGCCCCGATCAGCCCGCCGAACAGGGCGTGCGACGAGCTCGACGGCAGCCCGACCAGCCAGGTCAGCAGATTCCAGAGGATCGCCCCGACCAGCCCCGCGAAGATCATGCCTGGACTGACCAGGGAGTCGTCGACGATGCCACCGGAGATGGTCTTCGCGACCTCGGTGGACAGGAAGGCACCGACGATATTGAGGATCCCGCTCACCAGAACCGCGGTTCTGGGGGTGAGCGCGCCGGTGGCGATGGAGGTCGCCATCGCGTTGGCCGTGTCATGGAATCCGTTGGTGAAGTCGAAGGCGAGGGCCGTGACGATGACGACCGCCACCAAGAAGGTGATGTGGTCCATTCCTGCATGCAAACAAGCTCAGGCCAATGCCCGGCGAACTCGAGGCAAAGGCAGTACAAGGACGGCGCGCGAAGCTCGTGGGAGACCCACCGGCCCGGTTACTCGACGATCTGCTGGATGGCCATCATGCCCTTGTCCTCATGGTTGAGGATGTGGCAGTGCAGGACGGTCTTCCCGGTGTAGTTGGTGAAGCGGATCCGGACGACCAGCTTGCCCTTGGCCGGAACGTTGGCGATGTCCTGGAGGCTGTGGCCGTGGTGGGGTACGCCGTTGATGCTCATCAACTGGAAGTGGTTGGTGTGCACGTGGAAGGAGTGCTCCTCGTCGCTGGTGTTGACGACGGTCCACTCCTCGGTGGTGTTCAGCTTGGATCTGAGGTCCACCCGGTGCGGGTCGAACTGCTTGCCGTTGATGTAGTACTCCGTCCCCGCCTTGTTCTCGGAGAACACGATGGTGCGCCGGCGGGCGAGCGGGAGGTGGCTCAGGTCCTCCGGCGGCGCGAAGGTGGTGGGCATGGCCACCGGTGCCACCGGCTTCCCCGAGGAGACCAGGGTGGCCAGTTTCGCGCGGGGGAACTGGTTGCCGGCCGGGCCGGTGTTGTACGGGAGTGTTTCCAGCACGGTGCGACCGGCCCGGCCACCGGTGACCAGCACGTCGAAGCGGGTGGCGGCCGCGAAAAGGAGCGTGTCCCTGGTGAAGGTGGTGTCGACGGGGAATCCGTCCCGTCCGATCACCCTGAACCGATAACCCCGCAGGCGGAGCTTGTAGTAGATGTTCGCGCTGATGTTGGCCAGCCGCCACAGCTGAACCTCACCGGGGCGGATGTGGATGGTGGGGTTGAGCTGGCCGTTGACGGTCCGGTTGGTGGGCGCGCCGATCTTCAGTCCCTCGGTTTTGACCGAGTCGCCCTGGATCTGGAAGTCCTTCAGCGCGATGGTGTGCTCGGTGATGTGGCGCAGCGCCGACGGCAGGTACTTTCGCTCCCCGTCGACCACGATGATACCCGCGAGTCCCCCGGCGACCTGGGGCGCCGACATGGGATGGGCGTGCGAGTGGTACCAGTAGGTGCCGGGCTTGAGGGCCGGGGGAAACCGGTATCGGTAGTGGTACGTCCTGCCCGCGTGGATATGGATCAGGACGTCGTCGGCGGGAGCTTTGGGTGACACATGCAGCCCGTGCACATGGAGGTTGGTGTAGGGGCGCACCCGGTTGACGAAGTCCAGCTCCACCTTGTCGCCCGGGCGGAACCGCAGCGTCGGGGGCATATAGCGGTCGTTGTAGGTGAGGGCCCACATCTTTCGGCCGGCCACATCGACCTTGCGCCGCTGTACGACGATCCGTGCCCGCAGGAGCCCGTTGTGGCTCACCAGTTCCGGCGGATCCTTCAGCGGGGCGCCCTGCGCCGGCTCTCGGCGTACCGGCGGTTGCGGGGACGGTGCGGAACAGCTGGACAGGGCGGCGGCGAGTGCGAGAAGCACGGCAGCGCCACGGCAGGTCAGCTTCGGTCGGGATCCCATCGCTGTCTCCGGAGGTGGGCCGGGGAGGGTGTGTGGCACGGCGCTGCCGGAGCCAGAACTCGGCCACCGACGTGCCCATCCCACCCCGCCGCTTCGACTGCCGCGTCCCGACACGCTGATCGGATCCGCTGAATGCCTCCGGACGCCGCGCGGTACGCCCCCGGCAGGACGACGGGCGTCGGGGCGCGCCCGTCACCGCCAGGTCATCGCCACCGAGCGGCGCGGAACGGCGCACCGCTCGCGGCCATGGGTGCGCGCCGGCCCGGCGAGGTGTCGTCCTGATGGATCAGCCGTCTCACCCGGTCGGACGCTGCCGTGCGGCCGCGTGACGCGGGTCCGGCGAACGTTGAGGAGCCACAGCCCTCAGGTGAAGACCTCCAGCGATGACCTCCAGGGAAGCGAGGACACCATGGCGGCGTCTCCGGCTCTCGGCTCCGGGTGCGAACGGATCCGGGCACGCGGACGGATCCAGGCACGCGGACGGATCCAGGCACGCGGACGGATCCGGGCACGCGTCGCGGCGGCCGGATGCGCCGTGGCGGTGTGCGCGGCCGTGGCGGCCCCGGCCGCCGCGCAGGACGATGCGACGGGCCGTAAGCCCACGGTGGTCCTGATCCACGGCGCGTTCGCGGACGGCTCCAGCTGGAACCGTGTCATCGAACGGCTGGAGCACCGCGGTTACCCCGTCATCGCGCCCGCCAACCCGCTGCGCGGCCTCGCCACCGACTCCGCCTACATCGCCTCCGTCCTGGACAGCGTCAAGGGCCCGATCGTGCTGGTGGGCCACTCCTACGGCGGCGCGGTCATCAGCACGGCCGCGGCGGGGAACTCCCGGGTGAAGTCGCTGGTGTACGTGTCCGCCCTGATGCCCGACAAGGGGGAGAGCGGGCAGTCGCTGGCCGCCCGTTACCCCAGCGAACTCGCCACCGCCACCAAGGCGGTGCCCTACCGGGCCGGTGGCGGTGTACGGGGCACGGACCTGTACCTGAAGCGGAGCAAACTCCACCGGGTCTTCGCCGCCGACCTGCCGGCCAGTACGGCGAAGCTGCTGGCGGTGACCCAACGGCCCGCCACAACGGCCACGTTCTCGGAGAAGGCCAAGGTGGCGGCGTGGCGGCAGATCCCGTCCTGGTTCCTCGTCGCCCGGCAGGACAAGACCATCAACCCCCGGCAGGAGCGCTTCCAGGCCAAGCGCGCCCACTCGCACACCGTGGAGATCAACTCCTCCCACGTGGCCATGATCGCTCACCCCCAGGCGGTCACCGACCTCATCATCAAGGCCGCCACCGCCACCGGTTCGGCCCGGCCGTCGCCCGCGGCCACCCCCTCCGACTCCCGCGCACGGGGGGAGTCCCGGCCCGCCGACACGGCCGCCGCATGGGTGACCGCGGGCGCGGCGGCGCTGCTCCTGGCCGGTGGCGCCCTCCTCGTCGGCCGCCGCCGACGCCGGCGCCCGCGCTGACCGGCTGCTGACCGATCGCCGACGACTGCTGGCGGCTGTCCGGTGAGAAGGCGCGAACCCCCCTACAGCCATCCGCGCTCGCGGGCGATCCGCGCCGCCACATGGCGGTTCTCCGCGCCGAGTTCGGCCGCGGCGGCGGACAGGTAGTCGCGCACCGTCCCGGGCGACAGCGCGGCGCGGGACGCGATCTCCGCCACCGGTGCCCCGTCCGCGGCCAGGGACAGCATTTCCGCCTCGCGGGGAGTGAGGGGCGACTCGCCCGCGGCGATCGCGTCCGCCGCCAGTTCGTGGTCCACGTAGCGGCCGTCCGTGTGCACCGTACGGATGATCTCCGCCAGTCGCCGCGCGGACACCGTCTTCGGCACGAAGCCGCGCACACCCGCCGCCAGCGCCTGCTTCAGCGCCCCGGCCCCGGCGTGGCTGGTGACGATCAGCGAGGCGCACTCCGGCAGCTCGTCGCTCAGCCGCGCCGCCACCGACACCCCGTCGCGCCCGGGCATCCGCATGTCCAGGACGGCCACGTCGGGGCGGTGTGCCCGGACCATGGCCGGCGCCTCGTCGCCCGATCCGGCCTCCGTCACGATGGATGACATGGCGTCAGACGTCCCGGACGGCGTCGGTGAGCGCCTGGTCGAGGATGGCGACACCCCGGGCGATCTCGTCGTCGCTCGCGGTCAGCGGGGGCGCGATCCGGAAGGTGCCGCCCATGCCGGGCAGCTGGACGATGTTCATGTGCAGGCCGAGTTCGAAGCAGCGCCGGGTGACGGCCGCACCGATCCGGTCGGCGCCACCGGCGCCCAGCACCTGGTCACCGACCAGCTCCATGCCCAGCAGCAGCCCGCGGCCGCGGACGTCCCCGACGACATCGTGGCGGGTGGCGAGCTCATCGAGCTGCCCGCGCAGTGCCGTACCGAGTTCGCGCGCGCGTTTGTCGAGGTGGTCGCGGATCAGAACGTCGAGGACGGTGTTGCCGACGGCGGCCGGCAGCGGGTCGCCGGCATGGGTGGTGAAGAACAGGAAGCCCCGGTCGTACGCCTGCTGCTCGATCTCCGGGCTGGTCAGCACGGCGGCCAGCGGCAGCCCCGCGCCGAGCGTCTTGGACAGCGTGAGGATGTCCGGAACGACGCCCTCGTGTTGGTGTGCGTACCAGTCGCCGGTGCGGCACAGCCCGGTCTGGGCCTCGTCGAGGATCAGCAGCATGCCCCGCTCCCGGCACTTCTGGGCCAGGGCGGCGAGATAGCCCGGCGGGAGTTCGATGACGCCGCCGGAGCTGAGGATCGGCTCGACCAGGCAGGCGGCGAGACTGCCGACCGACTGGGCGTCGATGAGGTCGAAGCCCAGGTCGAGCTGGCGGCGCCAGTCGAGTACGCCCTCGGCGTCGAGGATGTCGGGGTGGAAGCGGTCCGGTACCGGCAGCGCGAAGTTGCCCGGCGCGGCGGGTCCGTAGCCCTTGCGCCCGGCGCTGTAGGTGGCGTTCGCGGCGGCCTGGGTCATGCCGTGCCAGGACCGGGCGAACGAGACGACCTCATGGCGGCCGGTGACGAGTTTCGCCATCCGCACCGCGGCCTCGTTCGCCTCCGCTCCGGTGGTCAGGAGCAACGCCTTCTCGAGGGGGTCGGGCAGGGTCTCGGCCAGCCGCCGGGTGAGGTCGATGACCGGGCGGCTGAGCATGCCGCTGTGCAGATGGTCGAGGTGGGCGACCTGCTCGCGCACCGTGGCGACGATCTCCGGATGGGAGTGGCCGAGGATCGCACTCATCTGGCCGGAGGTGAAGTCGAGCAGCTCGCGGCCGCTCTCGGTGAACACCGAGGTGCCCGCGGCGCGGGCGATGACCTCGGGGGTGAACGCGGCTCGGCCGGAATAACGGATGAGGTGGCGCTCCACGGCGCCACCGGCTGTCTCGGGATCCATACGAACGACGTTAGGGATGCGTCACTGCGCGCGTCCATCGCACAGATCCGACCATTCTGTTCGTCAGAACCGGACAGCGGGCCCGTAGAATCGCGCCCATGCTCAACTCGGGTCGGCTGCGGCTGCTCAGCCTGCTGGAAACCCTGGGCACCGTGCGCGCGGTCGCCGAGACGCTGCACCTGAGCGCGTCTACGGTGTCCCAGCAACTGGCGGTCCTGGAGACCGAGACCCGGTGCCGGCTGATCGAGCGGACCGGGCGGAAGGTGCGGCTGACCCCGGCCGGACTGCTGCTGGCCCGCCGGGGCCGGGAGATCCTGGACCAGATGGCGGAGGCCGAGGCCGAGCTGCACGCCCTGAACGACGAGCCCATCGGCACCGTCCGGCTCGGGGCGTTCCAGAGCGCGATCTACACCCTCGCGGTCCCGGCGGCGACCCGCCTGGCCACCACCCATCCGCGGCTGCACCTCGAACTGATCGAGCTGGAGCCGCACGAGGGCGGACCGGCCCTCCGCTCGGGCGAGGCGGACGTCATCGTCACCACCACCGACTACGTCGGCCTCTCATGGGGCGCGGACCTCGAGATCATCCCGCTGGGAACCGACCCGATCGTGCTGGTGCTGCCGCGCGACCACCCGCTCACCAGCCGTACGGCGGTGAACCTCGCGGCGTGCGCGGAGGAGACCTGGGCGTGTGACCGACCGCAGTCGTACATGGCGGATCTGACCGTACGGCTGTGCCGGGAGTCGGGGTTCGAACCCCGGGTGGCCTGCCGGTTCAGCAACTATCTGATGCTGCTGCGACACGTCGAGTCGGGCCGGTCGATCACCCTGCTGCCCGCCCTCGCCATCACCCCGGACCACGCCGTCGCCACCCGTGAGCTCAGCACACCGGTGCACCGCAACATCACCATCGCGGTGCGGCGCGGCACGACACAGCGCGCCGCGGTGAACGCGGTCGTGGCGGCCCTGCGCGACCACCCCGAGATCCCGGCCCTGTCCGCCCCGAACCAGCGGAACCAGCACTCCGCCCGGGACCGCTGACGCCGGGGCGCTCGGGGATGGAGTGGCCGCCCGGTCCGGCCGGTTATCGATGCCGCTCGGACGGGCTCGGCTCGGTGTGCGGGGCGGTCATGTCGAGCAGGAGGATGGCGTCGTGGTCGGGGGTGCCGGGTTCGGCGGTGTAGACGCCCAGGCGGTGGCCGGGGGTGCCTTCGAGGGCCATGCCCTGGAAGCTGAGGGTGACCCTGCCGGTCTGCGGGTGCTGGAAGGTCTTGGTGGCCATCTTGCGGCCGGTGACTTCGTAGCGTTCCCACAGTCCGGCGAAGTCCGGGCTCTTGCTGTGGGACGGCACCGCTCCCGACGACGACCGGCCGGAGACCACCTGGCTGGAGCACATCACCGACGAGCAGTACGGGGCCGAGCGCACCCGCGGCCACTGACCGGTGCTCTACTCGCTCAGGCCCACGACGCCCCAGCCCCGCCGCGCGGCTTCGGTGAGGACGCGGCCCCAGTCCTCCAGCAGGTCGGCGAACTCATCGAACTCGCCGATCCAGGCACCCGGCTGGGCGGCGTGTTCGGTGAAGACCTCGCGCAACCCGTCGAGCCGGGGCCGTATCCGATGCCAGGTCGTGGCCAGTTCGCGCACACCGCCCGGCGACCGGGCCACCAGCAGGCCGTAGGAGACGGTGGGATCGTCGCTGAAGAAGCCCGGATCGATGTACTGGGCTTCGCCGTCCGGCCCATCCCATATGAGCCCCAGCAGCAGGGTGTCCACGTCGGCGCGCACCAGTGGTCGCACATGGTCGCGGACGGCCTCCCAGCGCTCCCCCGCCCAGAAGTGCGGTTTGAACGAGCCGCAGGTGCGCCGGAATTCATAGAGGGCGAAGAAGGCGCCGGCCGGTCCTCGCGGCCACTCCCAGTCGCCCTCGACGGTCGGCGCGTCGTGGTCCCACAGACCGGGCTCGTCGGCGTACCAGGCATCTCTCAACCGTGGCAGCCGCTCGCGGGGCGGGGCCTCCCCCAGCCATGACCAGTCGGCGATCATCACCGTGATGTCCAGCCCCATGAGGTGAGCGTATCGACCGCTCGCCGACCCCCGATTCAGGCCGTCGCCGCTCAAGCCCTTCGTGATACTTTCAGTGCCGCCGTGCGCTGCCGCGAACCGAGGAGGTGAGACCGATCAACACTGTGACAGGTCGGGCCTCCTTCTCCCGCATGGC